>JANNON010000380.1:0-4888 GCA_031399105.1 Blastocatellia bacterium
CCGGTTGGCTGGTTGCTGGTGGGCTGGATCAGCGCACAGCATCCACGGATCGAGAGCGACGCACAACTGCAAGGATAAGACGCTTATGCATTCAGTTCTGGTCTATCACTCAATCAGTTCGCCGGCGAAAGCGATGCTCGGCGACATCGATATTTCTCCCGAACGCTTTGAACGTCAACTGCAGTGGATTTCCCGTTGGCGCAAGGTCGTCAGACTGCCAGAGACTCTGCGCTCACCCGAATCGAATCGGCTGGTGGCAATCACCTTCGATGACGGATTTCGCGATAACCTGACCGTAGCTCTGCCAATACTCGAGAAGTTCAATCTTCCGATGACGCTGTTTGTCACCGCTGGGTTTGTGGGAACCGCCGGCTACCTTGCGAAAGAAGAACTGCGCGAGATATCCGCTCATCCACTGGTAACAATCGGCGCTCACGGGTTGCACCATCGCCACTTTACAAAGCTATCAGTCGCGGAAGCTCGTCACGAACTGGTTGAGTCTCGCCGTCTGCTGGAAAGCATCACCGCGAAGTGCGTTGATCTGATGGCTTGGCCATATGGCGAGTGCGATGAACGAATGGAGTTGTTAAGTGAGGAATGCGGTTATCGTGCGTCGTGGTCAGTTTGGAAGGGGCCAAACACCCGCCACTCGCGCTGGCGCGTCCCTCTCGGCAGAAACGACAACCTGCCACGATTCATCGCCAAGGTGTCAGGAGCCTATTTCCCGACAAAGTTTGTGGAGAAAAAACTTGCCTCGCTTCGAGCAAGTGCGCAATCGATGCGTCCGACGCGAGCAATCGTTCGCCCTTATTAAACTAGATCAGCCAACACAATGAAGATCCTCTTCTACAACCACACAGGCCAGGCGAGCGGCGCAGAATATCTGCTGCTGATGATCCTTGCGCGTCTGGATCGGCTTAAGTTTGATCCGGTCGTGATCTGTCCCGAGCATGGCCCATTGCAGAAGTTAGTCACCGAAGCGGGAGTACCAGTTAGGACCGTCGAAGGTCTGAACGCCCGCTTTACCTCGCGACCCGATCAGTTGTTTTCGTACCTGACGTCATTCATCCGCGTCATCCGGGACGTTCGGAGGCAAGTGGCTGCTATCAATCCTGATCTCTTCCACGCGAATAGCATTCGTGCCGGACTGGTCGCGACGGCAGCAACGATGGGTCTAAGGACGCGTGTTGTTTGGCATCTTCACGATCTGCTGCCGCGCCATCCATTCAGCAGTTTGATAAGAACGTTTGCGCGCTTGTCTCGCCGCACGCAGATGATCGCAGTCTCACAAGCGGTAGCCGATAACTTCGTGGGCCGACTGCCGGGATTGAATCTCAGAACCATCGTGATCCTCAACGGAATTGATCTCGGGAAGTTCAAACCAAATACCGCTGCAAGCGACGAGGTTCGACACGAGCTTGGGATCGACATAGGCGAGGTCGTAATCGGAATTGTGGGCCAACTGACTCCGCGGAAAGGTCAGCTCGAACTGATTCGCGCCTTCAAACGGGTGAGTGAAGAAATTTCTGGTGCGTTGCTCTTAATCGTGGGCGCGCCACTTTTCAATCGCGACGAGCAGTACGCGGAACGGTTGAAAGAGACCGCAGTTGAATTGGGCATCGCGAACCAGGTGCGATTCACTGGCGCGCGGAAAGATGTCGCCGCAGTAATGCAGTCGCTTGATCTACTGGTCGTAAACTCTTCGGCAGAGCCCTTCGGTTTGGTAGCGCTCGAGTCATTGGCTTGCGGTACGCCGGTGCTCGCAGCGATCTCGGGCGGCATTCCGGAACTGATTGAGCATGAAAGAACGGGTTGGCTAGTCAAGCAGGGCGACGAGGACGCCCTGGCTAGAGCGATGGTCTACCTCTGCCGCCATCCGGAAATTGGTACTCAGCTCGCTGAGCAGGGAAAAGAACAGATGAGTTCCAGATTCTCAGCGGATCGCTATCTGGATGAACTGCAGAAATTCTATAGCAGTACTGAGACTTCGGCTTTGAGCTCGGGCGAAATGAAGAAAGCCGATGGGCGTCCCGAGTTTGCCTGATTGAAGACTTGGGGTGATTAGGAGTTTCCAACCTTGATGGAATTGTCTTTCATACTGCAAGTGACTCGCGAGATCGGGTTGGGAGGCGGTACCGAATGCGTCGCTTTCGAACTTCATCGTGCCTGGTTGGCAATGGGTATTGATGCGCGAGTAGTTACGAGTCATGCAACTGAGCCGGAAGCTCACGAAGGCGTGAGTTTCGCCGCGCAGTGGCTTAAGACCTGGACCGGCGCACGTCTCCGGCACCTCGCAGCGCTCGTCGCCGTTCCCATTTTTACTTTCTTTGCATCCTGGCGTGTGTTTAGAGATCCGCACCCGAAAATTGTGCTCAGCCATGGTGATTCGCTGATCGGCGATGTGTGCGTAATTCACGCGGTCAATCGCGCCTGTCTCGATGCGAAACGCCGAACGGGTTACTACGGCTGGGTCTTGAATCCGAGCAATCTGTGGATTGCCTGGAGAGACCGCTGGATGCTTGGCGGTGGGCGATATCGAAAAGTTGTAGCCATATCAGAACGCGTTCGACGAGAGTTGAAGCAGTACTACCAGGTTCCTGATGACCGCATTGTCACCATTCCGAATGGCATCAATCTCGCCCGGTTCAATCCCGACAACGCTCAATCTCGTAATGAGGTACGACGCAGTTTTGGTATCGACGACGATGTCCGGCTGATCCTGTTCGTCGGCACTCGCTATCGGATTAAAGGTTTGAAGTTCGCCATCAAGGCCCTGGCGGAAATGAAGACCAAGGCCATTTTATTAGTGGTCGGTGACGATGCAACCGGTCCATACAAACGGCTGGCAGAGGAGTTGGGAGTAAGAGACCGCGTGATCTTTGCCGGCGGTCGCAGAGATCTGCCGAGCATTTATCCTGCTGCTGATGCGTTCGTACTGCCTACTCTTTACGAAACATTTGCCTTGGTCTGTCTCGAGGCAATGGCTTCGGGGCTTCCGGTTTTAGCGGCACCCGTCGGCGGAATCGAAGACTATCTACAAGATGGAAGAAACGGAATACACATCCCGCACGATTCCACGATTATCGCAGCCAAGCTGGATAACTTGTTTGCCGATCCGGAACTACAGCAACGCATTAGAGCGGCAGGGCTGGCCACTGTGAAAGAATACGAATGGAAAAAGATAGCCCGGCGATATCTAAAACTTTTTGAGGAGCTGAGTCAGGAACGCGTAGCGTGCAAGCAAGTGATCTCGGCCGCTAATGCGAGCGTGACGGCTTAGTTAGACCTAATAGCGAAATGGAAAACACTGCTACCCAAAGAAACAAGAAGCTGCGCGTTCTACGCATTGCACACTCGAGCCTGACGCCCGCGTTGCGTGACCGCGAGCGCGCGCTAGCACGCTGCCACGCGGACATCGACCTTGAAGTGCTTACTACCGAACGTTGGCGCGAGGCGGAAGTCGAAGTTGAGGTCACTCCGGACGATCTGTTCCCGGTAAGGTCTGCACGCACCTACATCTCAAAACACATTCAACTGTTTGCTTACGATCCCCGTCCGGTCATTGCCGCGTTGCGTGAGCACCGTCCACATCTAATCGATATCAATCATGAGCCATACAGCGTCGCACTTGCCGAACTTCTAACGCTGTGCAATCGTTACGCGCCTCACGCTCCTGTTGTGATGCAAACTGCACAGAACATCCTGCACAAGTATCCAGTACCGTTTCGCTGGCTTGAGCAACGAGCATTCAGACGAGTTGCAGCGGCTTACGTTTGCAGTGAAACAGTGCGCGAGGTGCTTTGGACCAAGGGCTTTAAGAAGCCGGTTTCAATAATTCCTTTTGGCGTGAATACCGACACGTTTCGCCCGCAGGCCACAAAGAGATCTGAGACACCGCTGACGATCGGTTTTGTCGGACGCATGCTGCCGGGCAAGGGGTTGAACGTGCTCGCCGAAGCGCTAGGCAAACTTCGCGCAGAGTCCTGGAAGCTGCTGCTGGTTGGCGACGGACCGGAACGTGAGAGTTTCAATCTGAAGATGGCTGAGTTTGGTTTACTTGATCGCGTCAAGATTACCGGGGCCGTCAGCTACGATCAGGTGCCACAGTACTTTCATCAGATGGATACGCTCGTGATTCCAACCCAAACAACCGCGCGGATACGCGAACAGTTCGGCCGCGTGATAGTCGAAGCAATGGCGAGCGGCGTCCCGGTTATTGGTTCGTCCTGTGGTGCGATTCCCGAGGTGATCTCAAATTCAGGGCTGGTTTTTCCGGAAGGTGAAGCGGGCGCACTCGCGAGTTCCCTCCGACGGATGCTTGGCGATCAAAAGTTGCGCGAACAGCTCGCAATTGCCGGTCGAGCTCGAGTTGCAGAGCACTACACCTGGAACGAAGTTGCCAGAAAGACTTATGAGTTGTTTCAAAGCATACTGCAGCCGCATCGGGAAGCGGCAGTCAAACAGAATGTGAACGCAGTCGCTGAGGTAGCAAGAACGGTTAATGCTTAAACGCAACATCAAGTTGGTATTCATCACGAATACGCTGATGCTTTGTTCGGGCGTAGTGACCAGTCTGCTCAGCGCCTGGTCGCTCGGTCCCGAAGGCCGAGGCGACTTGATGGTTGTGTTGATGTGGCCCGGTGTTTTTGCGATGGCGGCGGAATTTGGGTTGCCAACGGCCTATCGATTCTGGACTGCGAAGCACACCGAAAATGTCTCAGAGTATTTCTCTAACGCAATTGTCCTGACGCTGGGAGTTGGTTCTATCACGCTTGGACTCGCTTGGGTCGTAATTCCTTCGATCATTGGAGAGCGCAGTCCCGAAGTAGTCAGGCTGGCGCAGATCTACGCGTTGATTATCCCGTTGTCGCTGATCACAGATCTGAGC
>JANNON010000435.1:0-3033 GCA_031399105.1 Blastocatellia bacterium
AATCAATCTTCGATGCTTGAAAGTTGTAGGTGATGGTTCCCGTGATCAGACGGCCCTTCCCGGTCAGTTTCTCCGGCGCGAAGGTGGTCTTCCTCGCAGCCTCAACCGCAGCAGTGCGTAATGATTGATCGCCATCGCTCGAGCGTGCCGACACTACCTTGCCTCTTCGATTGACCTGGACGCGAACAGTAATCGTGGCTGTCTCGGCGGCTTTGTTCAACGAAGAGTCGGGTTCGGACACCTCGAGTTCAGCTCCGGCAAGCTCTCCTTCAATCAACGGTGCAGGTCTTACGGGCGCTGCAGCGGGTGGCGGCTGTTCCACCTTGGTAGCCACAACCGGCGCCGGTGTAGTGCGAGAAAAATAGTTGTTCAAGCGATAGGCTGCGAAAGCGCTTCCGCCCAACGTCACCGCAACGAGTAACCAGACGAATGGGCGGCCCGACGCGGGTGGCGTCTTCGAATTCGTAAGAAAGGCCGGCGGCACGGTCGTGCGCGATTGCCGGGCGGAGGATTCCGGCGTGTCGTCGTCCGTTACTACGGCCTTTTGAGCACCTTCGGCGAGTGACCGGCTGAGACTGGATCGTTCCTGCTCGATCGTGGTGTCAGCATTCGACGAAGCAGTGACGTCGTCAGAAACCCATATGTGCGACGGACTGGTTTGCTCAGCGTCGTCGTCACTCGCCATCGGGTAGACCTCTTCCGAAGTGGAAGAGACTACCGCTGCCGGTGTAACCCAGGGCAACTCACCGGACGGTTTTCCAGGTGGTGTTGCGAGCGATTCAGGTGTCGCCAAGTTCTGCTTCTCGGCGGCGTCGGCTTGAGCGGCGACATTTGATTTGGGCAGCGCTTCAGTTTCAACTTCGTCTACGGGAACAGAGGTTCGATCTTCGGCGACGCCGGCAGGTCCTTGAGTCTTAGGCGTTAGCTCAACTTCTTTCCCGAGCAAGATCGCCGAACCTGACAATTCATCTTCCAGCGGAATCGGGACGTTTGTGGGTGTTTCAGCTGATCGCGTAACGTGGTTCCTCAAAATCGCCGCCGCTGCTCCTCCCATACGTGACGTGGGAGTTCTTTGACCGGCGGGCGGCCCGGAATCGGACGGCAAGTCAACTGCTGCTTCAGAGCGATGTGTGGAAGCTGAGTCGGTCGTCTCTTGATCGGGGGCATCCGCAGGTTCTTGGGCAGGTGTTTGTCGTACAGATCGAGGCGTTGGGATTTGTGGGGACCCTCCTCGCGCGGGCGCCTTGGCTATCAATCTGGCGACATCGGAAAAACCTCGTCGGATGGCCCATTCATGTGCCGTCAGACCGCGTTCGTCTTTCAATGAAGTGTCGGCGCCGGCAGCAAGTAGAAGGGAAACGATCTCTTCGTGACCAAACACGGCAGCCATCATCAGTGCGGTTTGTCCCCCCGCGGAAGCTTCGTCCACCGCGGCGCCTTCGGCGAGCAAACTCCGCACGGCATCAAGATCAGCTTCAGCCGCGGCGCGGATTAAACGGGTTCGATCGATCTTAAGTCTCCTTCCTAAAATTAGTACTGAGTACTGAGTACCACAAAAACCTTCTGGTTGATCAGATCATTGCGTACTAAACTTATTCCTCTCAGCGAAACCAAAGCCTCTTGCTAATCAAGCAGGTTGCTCGGAACTCAGCACTCAGTACTCAGCACTTTTGTCCCTAGCTCCCACACCGCGCGTCGATAATCGTACGTGCTTTGCGCATAAATTCAGTAGTCCAGGCTTCAGCCGAAGCATCGCGCTCATGATTGCGCGAAGCGCGGAAGACTCGCGTTATCGTTCCATTGCGTTGTTCTGCAGCCAGCAGCCGTTCCAGGCCATCAGCTAAAAGTTTCCGGCCGGCTTCGCTGATGTTTGCGTCGCCAATACTCTTCGCGGTCGAAGTGCAACGCCCGTTGCTAACGTTAAGAGGAGTGCGCTTTTGCCATCCGTCTAACTTGGCTTTCTTTTCACTGGAAGCGGAATAACCGAACGTCGAACCCATGTCGCTCACGTAAAAAACAGCCTGACCGGGTTTGCACGTGCGAGTGCCGTCGGCATTTTTTTGAGAATCAATACAAGAGAATTTCTGATTATCAGTCTTCGTGTCGCCGTGATCGATGAATGCGAGCCAAATCTTGAAGGCATCGATCTGTGCTCGCGGCGCTCCGGCCTTCAGTAGATTTGCAAGAGTCTCGGCGATGCCAGCGGCGTCCTTATTATTGCATTTCACGTCGATTCCTTTTCCCAGCGCGAGTTCGATACCGGCGGCTGGTTGAAAGGCACTGAAGGGAGCACCCTGGAATTTGCTGGTCAAGCTCTTCTCACAGTCGGCGCAGGTTACGTCAGCAACCCACTCGTCATCGGCGAAGAAACCTAAAGCCTTTGAGAAGCGCGACGAAAGAAACTCGCCATAGATCTCTCCATTGCGCTTGTCGGCTGACTGTCCTTTGAAATGCGGCTTCACTTTATAGCGAATCAGATCGCCATCCTCGTCCTTCACACCCGGAATTGAGCAATGAAATTTGGGCGTAGTGCCCGCGCCCTTGGATTCGTCTCGATTAGCAACGCAGGTGATGGGACGAGCGAGGCCATGGGCGTCGGTCATCAAAGCCCCGCGACGCGGACCAGTGGCAGGATTGTAGCCACGCACGGGGTCAAACCCGGGATCGGGCGCTTGCCAAACTTTGGCGGTGCGTTCTGCGGTTGCTCTCGCTTCAGCGGTAAAACACGACTGTTCCTGGGCCGTCGCCGGCGATGCGACGATGAGAAGCGAGAAAATGAAGACAATCCCGGAGCACATTTTATTGGGCATTGAATAGACCTTTCCTTCGAGCGGAAATTTTGGGAGCGCGGGAAATTCTAACACGGAGACTCGGGGACGTGGGGACGCGGGGACGCGGGGATGCGGGGATGCGGGGAGCGGGGGACAGGAAAGAGATCTCCGCGCCTCCGCGTCCCCCGTTCCCATTCAGTGGCACCCGGCCGTAGTCTCGGTGTCGATCAACTGATCGATGCCCCAAGTTGTGCTGAGGGAA
>JANNON010000444.1:0-12370 GCA_031399105.1 Blastocatellia bacterium
CATCGAACTGCCGCACGAACAGGCGCCGAACAAGTACATGGACAAGATGGTCACCTTCCAGCACTTCTACGTGCGCAAGGTGATGCTGATGAAGTACTCCTACGCATTCGTCTGCATGCCCGGCGGTTTTGGCACCATGGACGAGCTGTTCGAGGCAGCGACGCTGATCCAGACCGGCAAGGTGCAGAACTTCCCGCTGATTCTCGTCGGCAGTAAGTTCTGGGGCCCGTTTGTGGAAGCCATGCGTGACACGATGTTGGCGGAAGCGACGATCGAACCGAAGGATCTCGGCATGCTGTGGGTGACCGACAGCGTCGAAGAAGCCGCCGCGCGCATCCATGACGTCGCCGTTCAGCGGTTCGGGCTGTCGTACGTGCCGCGACCCAAGCGCCGCTGGTGGATGGGCGAGTTCGGCGGTCGTTGAGCGAGCGGCGGAACGATCCACCGAGGACACCGAGAGCACAGAAGGTTGTCACCTGGCATAGCGGCGTCGATGAGGGCGGCGACAACAGACAGACAACAGACAGCAGACAACAAACAGCAGACAGCAGACAGCAGACAGCAGACAACAGACAACGAACAGCGACCAGCAAACAGCGAACAGCCAGAGCGGCTTCACCCAAACTAGCACGCATCCATCTGGCTGTTCGCTGTCTGCTGTTTGCTCCCTCGTTATTGTTGAAAAATCAACGTGCGGTGCCGCTTGCTCGCGCCAAATAACAGCCCGCCGACTGCGCCTCCGGCGACTCCAAACATGATGCCGACGGGAATAAAGAGTTCGCTGTCGTCGCTATCCGGGCTGTATTTCGCATAGCCGAGTGCGCCACCGACGCCGGCGCCAATACCAGCACCGATCAAGGCCCACTTGCCTTTCGCTGCTTTGCCGGTTGAGTGATGGATCTGTCGAATACTGTCGCGCGAGACGTTGACCACCTTGTTATCGCGCGAAACCGTAAGATTTGTTTCCGACGCTTCGATCATCTTTCCTTCGATTGTCTTTCCGTCCTTCTGCTTTATCACCAGCCGCTCATCTACTCCAACCGCTTGCACGGCGGACCATTGCTGGAGCGATCCCTGTGCCATGACCAGGGGTGTTTGACTTACGAGTATTGCCGCTGCGAGCAGCAGGGTAAATATTTTGATCTTCATATGAACTCCTGAATCAGAAAAAGTTTTGACCAACCTCTAATCAGGCTGGCAAGCATTGTTCCGGCAGGAATTGCGCGCGGGAATTACCGAACATCAAGTGAAATGAGGAAAGGACTGTTGGCGTGAAGTTTCTGCCTGCATGAATTGGCTGACAGTTGGCATGCTTCAAGGGGTTTGATGGGCTGCAACGGGTGACAGCATTGCACAAAAACTGCCGGCAGGGGCCAAGAGGCAATCAGAACCGAGAAGCGCAGCGACCGGGCCGATTCGGAAGAAACGCGCAATGGACTGGACTAGTTGAGATCTCTTTCAAAACCAGTTGAATTTTTCGCGCCGGCCCAGTCGCGACGCTCCGCGGTTCTGATTGCTTTGCGCGCGTCCAAGGCTTCTCACCCGCAGATTTACCGTTGAGTATTTACTTTTTGTGCAAAGCCCTTCCTGGCAGTGAGACTGTCAATCGGATCCCGAATCGCCGGAGTTCCAGCTCAATAACGCTCAATCTACGTAGCGTCATACTGCATCGCGCCAACCACATTTCCTTCTGTGTCTTCGAAGAAGATCAGCATTCCGACAGTTGGAATATGAAACTTTGGCATGACGATCTTTCCGCCGTTGGCTTCGACGGCGGCTATTGTGCCGTCGATCGACTCCACTCCGATCGTGCATTCGAATCCGTAGGTTGGCTTGCCGGGCACAACTTCACGCCGCCCTTGCAGCGCGCCACTGATACCCGGATCATCATCGGTGCCAGTCTTGATTAGAAAGAACTCCGGAGGACCCCAGGCTGTAAAGGTCCAGCCCATGACTTTCTCGTAAAATGTCCGAGCTCGGTCCACATCGTCAGCGTGCACGGCAAAGTGTTTCAGATTGTTAGGCATGATGTCCCTCCTTTGGGAATCGAAGTCAGTATGACCTCGAGGAAGATTGTGTGTGAAACCTCAAGTTTTAAAGTCTGACAACGACACTACCAATCGGATTTCTGATTCAGCAATCGAGCTTATGCTAGTCAGTCAGCGTCAGACATCCAGGCTTCATAGGTTGCTTGCAGATTTCCAACCCGCTGAGATTGCTGGTGAGTTATTAACGCGGTATCTTCCTTTTCATTATGAAACGCAAAGTCTTTCTTATGCTGATTGCGTCGCTGTTCATTGCGCTAATCGGTGGTTGGCAACTGCTGGTCGCGCATGATGAAGACGGCCAGGGAATCGGAGTTGGCGGGAACGGTCAGCCAGGAAATCAAACACTGGTGGCGATGAGCTTCACTCCCTGCACAAACGGATTCGCGTTTACGTTTCCTTGTCGCGATATTGACCTGGCCTCGTTTTTACCGCTCGCAAACATTGGCGGTGGAACTGGAAATGACATTTGGGGTTGGACCGATCCGCTTACTGGCAAAGAGTATGCATTGCTCGGGCGCTCCAGCGGCACATCTTTCGTCGATATCACTGACTCTGAAAATCCGGTCTACCTGGGGAACCTTCCGAAACACAGCGTCGACTCAATCTGGCGAGGCCTTAAGGTCTATCAGAATCATGTCTTCATCGTGAGCGAGGCCCATGGTCACGGCATGCAGATTTTCGATCTGACCCAACTGCGAAGCGTTGTGTCGCCTCCAGTCACATTCTCCGAGACGGCCCACTACGCTGGTTTTGAACGCGCTCACACTCTGGAGATCAATCAGGAAACAGGTTTTGCTTACGCGGTCGGCACGCGTGAATCATGTGGCGGCGGAATGCACATGATTAACATACAGAATCCAACCGCACCGGTGTTTGCCGGATGCGTAGCTGAAGACGGGTATGTGCACGAGACCCAGTGCGTCATCTATCACGGATCCGATGCAGCGTACGTGGGACGCGAAATCTGTTTCAATGCAAACGAAGACACGGTGACGATTGTTGATGTAACGAACAAGTCTGCTCCAGTCCAGTTGTCGCGGACAACTTATCTCGGCCGTGGGTATACGCATCAGGGTTGGCTAACCGACGATCACGATCATTTCCTCCTTAACGACGAGCTGGATGAGCGGGATCTTCACGTGCCGTCGCGCACACGAATATTCAATGTGTCTAATCTGGACGCGCCCATCCTGACGGGTCTTTATGACGGACCAAGTACGGCCATCGATCACAACAACTATGTCAGGGGCCGCTATGTGTTTCAGGCGAACTACCGAAGCGGATTAAGAGTGCTCGACACAAGAAATGTAGCCATTCCCTCTTTAAACGAAGTGGGTTTCTTTGATGTCTATCCAAACGATGACGCCGCCGCTTTTAACGGCTCATGGAGCAATTACCCATTCTTTCCCAGCGGCCACATAATAGTTGGCGGTATCGAACAGGGGTTGTTTGTGCTGCGGCCCAAAGTTGCTTACCTGAATTTGATAGAAGGCGCGGGCAGTTTCATCCGCCAACAATATGCTGACTTCCTCGGTCGCAATCCTGATCCCGGCGGCCTTGGATATTGGATTCGACAGATCACCGATTGTGGTGCGAATGAACTTTGTATCCACCATCGGCGCATAGATGTCTCCGCGGCTTTCTTCGTTGAGAATGAGTTTCAACGCACTGGCTCATTCATCATCCGCATCTATAAAGGCTCACTGGGGCGGCAACCCGACTATCTGGAATTCAGCGCTGATCGCGATTTGATTGTCGAAGGACCGAACGTCGAGGCAACGAAAGACGCCTTCGCCAACAGTTGGGTCACTCGTCCCGCGTTCACTCAAATTTATCCCGCTTCGCTAACGAATGAGGCTTACGTGAATAAGCTCTTCGATACTGCAGGTTTGATTCCCTTCACGGCAGAACGTCAGCAGCAAATTAATGCGATGGCGGCGCCAACGAATCGCACGCGAGCGGAGGTATTGCGAGAGGTGATCGAAATTTACGAGTTTACAACCCGGGAATACAATCCATCCTTTGTGCTGATGGAGTACTTCGGTTACTTGAGACGAAATCCCGATCAGGGAGGCTATGATTTCTGGTTGAACGTTCTCAACAACCGCGAGCCTGGGAATTATCGTGGGATGGTCTGTTCTTTTATCACCTCAGCGGAATATCAAAAGCGGTTTGGGCCGTCCATCTCTCGAACGAATGTCGATTGCTCGCAATGATCAGTTGCCACGACTGCTGCTTCGGATCGCAATCATGTCACTGGGAGCGCGGACGGGGCCGTCCGTACGAGTGCTGCCTCAATCAACTCTCAGGGGAACAATCATCCAGTAGGCGAGAATGGCATTCAGCGGTTTGGCGGACGGCCCGTCCGCACGAGTGCTGCCTCGATCAACTCTCAGGGGAACAATCATCCAGTAGCGAGAATGGCATTCAACGGTCTGGCGGACGGGCCCGTCCGCGCTCCCAGGGTAAATTCTTGACTCGAAACGCCAGAATGCAGAGACTGCCAGCGGATCAAATGGACAACCAAACGCGCACAACAGAATCCTTGTCTGCCCAGTCGCCGGATGTTTATGAACGGTTGTGTCGCGCGCGAGCGTTTATCGATCTTTGTTACGACCTGCCACTAAACCTGGAACAGATTTCCAGCCAAGCCTGTTTTTCCCGCTATCACTTCCTGCGCCTCTTCCGCGAAGCGTTCGATAAAACGCCGCACCAGTATTTGGTTGCGCGCAGAATTGAGAAAGCAAAAGAACTGCTGAGCTCACACGAATTACGAGTCACTGACATCTGTTTCGAAGTCGGTTTCCAGAGCCTCGGTTCCTTCAGCAGTCTCTTTCACAAATGCGTAGGCCAACCGCCGGTTTTGTTTCGTGAAAAGGCGCGTGCGGCGGCTTCTGCTCGCCGCCAGATTCCCGGTTGCTTCCTCGCGATGTACAAGCTCGAAGCTACCTGTTCGACCGCCAGCTAATCGAGTTTACGCTTTAGCAATTTTCAAGAAGCGCCTGCATTTACGATCAGTTACCCTGCGTCACAAAAATCAATCTGAGGAGAAACCAATGATCAGCAGAATGTCTCACGCCACCATCTTCGTAAAAGATCAGGAAGAGGCTTTGAATTTTTATCGTGACAAGCTGGGCTTTGAAGTCCACACGGATGCGATGATCGGCGAAGATTTTCGCTGGTTGACGATGAACACTAAAGAACACCCAGAGTTTGAAATTATCCTGATGCAGCCCAAGGCCGGGATGCTGATGGATGAAGAGTCAGCGCAGAAACTGCACGATCTGATGGATAAGGGTGTGCTGGGAGCTGGAGTGTTCAATACCAGCGATTGCCGAAAGACTTATGAAGAACTGAAGGCTAAAGGCGTGCAATTCAAATTCGAGCCCGCCGAAAGACCTTACGGCATCGAAGCGGTGTTTACCGACAACTCGGGAAACTGGTTCAGTCTGACGCAGCCGACGGAGGGATGAAGTCAGTACCGTAACGCGGTAGCGTCGGGTTTTGAGGGGCCAGCGTGCGACTCCACAGCAGTGACCCGACGCTACCGCGTTACGGTACTGACTTGTTGTGAATCAAACCGCCAAGAGTGTAGGATACGCACCGCACCAGTTAGACCTCGCGAATATCCACTCTCTTTCCAAGGAGAAACTCATGAAGTTGGTAAAAGCCCTCGTTCGGGTAATGGCGTTGGTAGTTCTCGCTGGGATAAGTATTGGCGCCACACCCGATCAGCCCAACATGCAAGCGGCCAGGACAAATTTGTTACAGGCACGCTCGGCCCTGCAACGCGCTGCCAGAAATAAAGGTGGCCATCGAGCGAATGCCATTGGTCTTGTTAATTCTGCCATTTCAGAAGTCGACCTGGGGATTCAATACGATCGCCGCAATAATCATGCGCAGAAAGCAGCGAGCGCCGTCGTCGACCAGCCCAACATGCAGCAGGCGCTCGATCGTCTCAAAGACGCACGCAATGACCTCGAGAAAGCGACCGCAGACAAGGGCGGACATCGCGCCAAAGCAATTGATTTTGTAAAACGCGCGATTGAAGAAGTGAAGGCAGGAATCAAAGCTGGTGATTAAGCACTTATGAAATCACTAGTCTTGCAAACAGACAGCCCTTCGCGGGCTGTCTTTCGTTTTAACTAGACGACTAACCACGCCGGATCCGAAACCATGCGAACCTTAAACCTGGCTTTATGTTTTCTTTTGCTGTCGTCTACCTCAGCGGCTGCACAGACAACCCTCGATACCTTGCTCAACCGCGATATCGCGTCGCTGGTTGAGACTTACAAGATGCTGCACGCATCGCCAGAGCTTTCACATCGCGAAGAGAAAACCGGTGCGTTTCTGGCCGCGCAACTAAAGGCGCTCGGGTTCACTGTGAGTCAGAATCTTGGCAAGTACGAGAACCCTTCCTGGAGCGGTCATGGGGTAGTTGCGGTGATGAAGAATGGCGCCGGACCGACCGTGCTGGTCCGAAGCGACATCGATGCGTTGCCGGTTGAAGAGAAAACCGGAGTTGCTTATGCGAGTAAGGTGAAAACCAAGAATGATGCGGGACAGGAAGTTGGGGTAATGCACGCCTGCGGTCACGACATTCACATGACCAGCCTGCTGGGCACCGCGAAGATGTTGGTTGAGTTAAAAGCCCAGTGGAGTGGAACATTGGTCTTGTTGGGCCAGCCTGCTGAGGAAACGATCGATGGAGCGCGTGCCGTCTTGCGCGACGGACTCTATACACGCTTTCCCAAACCCGACTTCGTGATTGCCTTGCATGACAGCGCCGACTATCCGGCTGGTTCGGTTGCTTATCTTCCCGGTTTCGCGCTGGCTAGCTCTACCAACATCGATATCAAGATTCGCGGGATTGGCGGACACGGGTCCCGACCTGAATCTGCGAAAGACCCGATCGTGCTCGCCGCTCAGGTGATCCTCGGGTTGCAGACAATTGTGAGCCGCGAAACCTCGCCACTTGATCCAGCCGTGATCACAGTCGGCTCGATTCACGGCGGCACGAGGTACAACATCATTCCGGATGAAGTGAATTTGCAACTGACTGTTCGTGCCTACAAAGAAGAGGTGCGTCAGAAGATGCTGGCTGCGATTGAACGCGTTAGCAAAGGCGTAGCTGTGGCGGCAGGTGTTCCGGCCGAGCGAGCGCCGATTGTGAAGGTGAGTGAAACCGAAGTGACAACTGCGACCTACAACGATCCGGCGCTCACCGAGACTTTAGCGCGCGCTTTTGTGCAGGCACTTGGTCAGGACAATGTATTCAAAGCGGATCCGGTGATGGGCAGCGAAGACGTTGGATACTTGAGTTTGAATCAGCAGATCCCCACCGCTATGTTTTGGCTCGGCGCTTCGGATCCAGTGAAGCTGAAAGAAAGCAAAGCTAGTGGAGTGCCGATTCCCGGGCTTCACTCACCGCTCTTCGCTCCGGTTCCCGAGCCAACCGTACGCACGGGCGTGAAGGCGATGACGGCGGCTGTGTTGGAACTGATGAAGAAGTGACTTTAGCCGCGGATGAACGCGGATGGCGCGGATCAGAACAGCTGCGTGCTGGGCGTTCTTTCTATTTCAGATCTGTGTTATCTGCGTTC
This sequence comes from Blastocatellia bacterium, assembly GCA_031399105.1. GTDB lineage: Bacteria > Acidobacteriota > Blastocatellia > Pyrinomonadales > Pyrinomonadaceae > PSRF01. The sequence goes on from JANNON010000444.1 coordinate 7,652, forward strand.
ATCCGCGGCTAAAGTTTTATTGATAGGAGTTGAATGTGGACATTGAATCAGTGCGCGCTCATTGCCTTTCGTTTCCACACGTAACCGAGGACGTGCAGTGGAAGACAGACTTGCTCATGCGAATTGGCGGCAAGATGTTTGCGGTACTTGCTCTCGACACCAGTCACGGGCACTGCATGTCATTCAAATGCACTCCCGAGAAATTCGCCGAGCTCACCGAACAGCCGGGCATCGTGCCCGCACCTTATGTTGCGCGGTATCATTGGGTCGCGCTCGAACGGTTTGATGCCTTGCCCGCACGAGAATTGAAATCACTGCTCAAGACGGCCTACGAATTAGTCCGTGACAAACTCCCGCCAAAGATCAAGAAGCAAATAAGTTAGCGGACAGCGAACAGCAAACAGCAAACAGCCAGAAAAGAGCTTTGTGGTTGGTGCTTTGAACTTGGAACTTCGTACGTGGAGCTTGGAACGTCATAGTTGAAAGTCCAAAGTCCAAAGTCCAAAGTCCAAAGCCCCAAGCTCTTCTTTCTGGCTGTTCGCTGTTTGCTGTCCGCTGTTCGCTCACTCTCCAGACAACCCACTTCCACATTCCTGATTCCAACTTCCACCTCCCCGGTCCAACCCAATACCATTTCACCGTGGAGGTGCTGATGCGATTCAAGTTTTCAGGCCTGCTTTCTTTATCTCTCCTCTTCCTTTTCACCTCATCTGTGCTTGCCAATCACAATATCGAAACGATTTCTGTTAATGCTGTCTCGTCAAACCCAGCCGACTCGGCCGCTGCCATAGCCGAATTGCGAGCGATGGGTCCGGCAGGACTTGCCGCGTTGGTCCAGAAACACCGGACCATCATCGAGCGTCAGATTGCAGATCCAACTGCGCCGAGCACAGCCGAGTGGCGACGCGTGAGTGCGGCACTCGACGCCGTTAGTCAACAGAAAGACAGCTATCTCTCGCAGCTCTATTGGTACACCGACATTGCTGCAGCAAAGAGCGCGGCGGTCAGTTCTGGCAAGCCGATCCTTTCGTTGCGGCTGCTGGGAAAACTCGTCGACGAATATAGCTGCGCCAACAGTAGGTTCTTTCGCTCGATCCTTTATTCAAACGCCAGGGTTTCAAAGGAACTGCAACGGCGTTTTGTGTTGCACTGGCAGACCGTCCGTGCGGTGCCGCGGATCACGATTGATTTCGGCGATGGCCGCAAGATTGAACGCACCGTAACCGGTAACAGCATTCACTACGTCCTCGATACAGAAGGAAAACTGCTCGATGCGATTCCCGGACTGTACGGCCCGCCGGCGTTTTTGCGCGCGCTCGATCAGGGAGAGCTGGTTTTCAAGCAGGTAAACGGTGCAACGACGGAGCAGAGATTTGACGTGCTCTACAAGTATCACCGAGCGCGCGCCAATGCGATTCAGGTGGCGTGGTATCACGATACGCAGAAAATCGGCGGGACTATTCCGGAAGGATTGAAACTCAAGGAAGGCGCCGAAGGAGAAGCGCTTGCAGTGATGCCAATCGCAATCACCAAGGCGATCACGGAAACCAGCATGTTGCGCGCAATGATCGGCGGCGCTGAAGCCCTGGGGCGCGTTACTGATGAGCTTGCCTGGAGAAAAATCGCGGCGCTGCATTCCTCTGATGGCGAGCTCGATACGGCGAGCATTGGTTTGATCAGGCGACAGACCCAGAGAATATTTGTCGCGGGCAGAAGCAGCGTTGGTCCACAGGCCACGTTCCATAACCTGCTTCGGAATCTGCAGGCGAGCGTTGCTCTTGACACTGTGCGCAACGAATATCTATTGCGGACGCAGCTGCATGCATGGCTGGCGAGAGATCGTCGAGTGCAGGATGTTGATGCGTTTAATGAGAAAGTTTACGCGCAGCTTTTCTTAACGCCGGGTTCTGATCCCTGGCTGGGTTTGTTGTCTCCGGAAGCGTATACGGCGTTGGAGAATGGTGGAGTTAAGTGAAGTAAGCAAACAGCGAACAGCAAACAGCGAACAAAAGGACAGCAGGACAGCAGGATAGCAAGCAAACAGTTAGAGGTAGCCGTAATCAAGAGCCACTCTCGCTCCTCAGCCGTAATCAAGAGCCAATCTGGCGCCTCGATAGCCTAAGGAAACCGGGCCGTTGTCTCCTTCTGGCTGTTCGCTGTCTGCTGTTCGCTAACTCGCCATCTTCTGAATGATCGCATCCGCGAACTCGGCCGTCTTCGCCGTGCCGCCAATATCGCGCGTCCGGACTTTCCCTTCTTCGAAAACTTTAAGCATCGCGTTTTCAACCTTCTCCGCCGCCTCACGTTCATCGATATAGCGCAGCATCAGGATTGCCGACTGCAACAGCGCAGTCGGATTTGCAACCCCCTGGCCTGCGATGTCGGGCGCCGAACCGTGCACTGATTCGAAGACCGCGCCGAGTTCGCCAATGTTGGCGCCCGGCACCAGCCCAAGGCCGCCAACCAGACCGGCGCAGAGATCTGAAACGATGTCTCCGTAAAGATTCTCGAGCAGCATCACGTCAAACTGCTCCGGTCGCATAACCAATTGCATGCAGGCGTTGTCGATGATCTTGTCGTCCGCTTCAATATCTGGAAAGTTTGTCGATACATTGCGAAAGCAATCCAGGAACAACCCGTCAGACAACTTCATGATGTTGGCTTTGTGGACGGCAGTCACTTTCTTTCGTCCCTCGCGTCGCGAATATTCAAAAGCATACTTGGCAATCCGAGTCGATGCTTTTTCAGTAATGATCTTGATACTTTCAACTACACCGGGAACCACGACATGCTCGATGCCTGCATAAAGACTCTCGGTGTTTTCGCGGACAATTACGAGATCGAGTTCCGGATAGCGACACGGAACGTTCGGCAGCGCCCGGACCGGCCGCAGGTTCGCATAAAGATCGAGTGCCTTGCGCAAGCCGACATTCACCGAAGCGAATCCTTTGCCGATCGGAGTCGTCACCGGGCCTTTCAGCGCCACCTTGTTTCGCTTGATCGATTCCAACAGTTCTTCAGGTAGGGTTTTGCCGAAATGTTCCAACGCTTGCGCGCCCGCGTAGTGCGTCTCCCATTGAATCTCGACGCCTGCAGCTTCGATAATTCGGACCACGTTAGAAGCCACTTCTGGCCCAATGCCATCGCCCGGAATCAGTGTGATAGTATGTTTCATATTGTTTTTTGCGAGTGATTAAAGTCCGGTTGTTGGGTTCTCCGAACTCGATTCAACCTTTCCTGCTACTCCCCACCTCAGCTTAGTTTCTCAGGATAAGGCGCGCGCCCGGCAACTGACAACTGGCCACGGGCAAATTTCAACAGGAACTGCAGAGGTGTTTAGAGTTCAACCGGCTTTGCACGAAAGGTGCTTTTGGCTAGATAGCTTCGGGAGCAGGGCTCCGGAGGAGCACGATGTTTATAGCCTGATCCACTCATTCTAGTACGCTTCAGCGGAGCGCGATGTGTTTTGGCGGCTACAGTTTACATTCCGCTCCGAACGGAGCGAGATCACTGCAGGCCCGGGGGCTATAAACATGTTGCTCCTCCGGAGTAAGAACCCAGCACCACCAAACAAGACTTTTCGTGAAAAGCTAGTTCAACCTTTTGGGTTGTGGACGTCGCTAACAATAAAACGCAAACTGAAGTTTGAACTCTAAACACTTGAGCACGAACAAGAATGACATCGTCAAATCTAGAACTCGACAGAATCAAGCGCACCGCGGAAGTCGTAATTATCGGCGGCGGAGTCATTGGCTTGGCTATCGCCCGAGCGCTTGCCCTGCGCGGTGTGAACGACTTGGTCGTGATTGAAAGCGCCGGCGCCGGTGGTGAAGCTTCTTCCGCCGCTGCGGGAATGCTTGCGCCACAGGCAGAAGCCGATAGCGCTGACGATTTTTTCAGGCTCGCCTCCACCAGTCGGGATCTCTATCAATCATTTTCAGAAAGTTTACGCGAAGAGAGCGGCATCGACATCGAACTCGACAAGACTGGAACGATTTACATAGCGGTTACTGAAGAGGATGGGTATGAGTGCGCCAAGCGCTACGAATGGCAGACCAAAGCAGGTTTGCCGGTCGAACAACTAAGCGCCCGGGATGCGAGAATGTTTGAACCTTGTATTTCGGAGTCGATCAGATCTGCGCTCAGATTTCCGCTCGATATTCAGGTTGAGAACCGGCGCCTGGTGAGCGCTTTAGCAGAATCCACCAAACAGTTTGGCGTCCGATTGCTTTCCGGAACGAGGGTCGAATCGCTGAGTTACGATCACGATCGAATCAATGGCGTGGAAACATCGCAAGGCTTTATCAGCACTTCCACGGTGGTGCTGGCGGCCGGAGCCTGGTCTTCGTCGCTGCTCAATGGAGACAAAGCAATCCGGGATCTTCGCATCCAACCAGTCCGCGGGCAGATGGTATGTCTGGCTTCAAATCCGCGATTAGCGCGGCATGTGATCTACAGTCCGCGTGGCTATCTGGTGCCACGAATGGACGGGAGACTGCTGGCCGGATCGACGACGGAAAGTGTGGGCTACGACAAGCGAGTTACTGCCGTGGGCATTCAAGCGATTCTTGCTCATGCATTAGAGATTTCCCCCGATGTCGCGTCGTTGCCTTTGGTAGATTGTTGGGCGGGATTGCGACCGCGCGCTGCCGACGGTTTGCCTGTGCTGGGGCCATGTGCTGAAATTACCGGGCTGTTCTTTGCGAGCGGTCATTACCG
>JANNON010000121.1:0-7720 GCA_031399105.1 Blastocatellia bacterium
TAGATTGTCTTCTGATGGCTGGCCCGCAACTCGGCGGGCAGGGTAAAGGTAACGAGGAAATGCGGAAGGCGCAGGTTGACGCCGGCTTCGAGCAGGTGCGTGGCCCAGGAGTGGCGCAGCGTGTGCACGGACGCGCGTTTGTTATTACCACTCTCTTTTAAGGCCGCGTGGAAAGCGTCCTGCACACTGCTCTTCGACATCGGCTCGGTAGAGCGCGCCAAGTCGAGATGGTCACGGCCTGCGGCAGGAAAGAGCAGCACCGGATTGCGATGCGTGGCCCAGTACTGGCGCAGCAACTCAAGCGTCCGTTTCGGCAGCGGCACGTAGCGATCCTTCGCGCCCTTGCCGTGACGGACGTGAATCATCAGGCGGGCGCTGTCGATGTCGGCGACCTGCAGATGGGTGCCTTCCTGCAGCCGCAAGCCGCAGGAGTAGATGGTAGTTAGACAAACCTGGTAACGCGGTAGTCTGAAGCGGCCCAGAATCTGACGCACTGCCGCCAAGCTGAGGATCACGGGCAGCTTCTTCTCGGGCGCTGGGCGCACAATGCCGAAGATGGCCCAGTGACGGTTGAGGGTTTGCTCGTAAAAGAACCGGATGCCACAAATGGCGACGGTCATGGTGTCGCGAGAGTAATGTTTGTGGTTCTTGAAGAAGAGGAAGTACTGCCGCAGTTCTGCTTCGCTGAGCTGGTGGCGACTTATGATAATGTGCGGCCAGTTGGCGTACGGCTCTGCTGTACGCCTCCTGAGTTCGCTCAGAGAGCCCTCTGAGCTGCAGACCACTCGATCATTCTCTTTCGTAGTTCGGTCATGGTTACACCTCCAAAATGAAAGTTGAACAGCCCTGCTTCTTTGGTCGGAACTCAAGGCTGTTTTTCTGAAAGTGTAGTCGGAAAGAACTTGCGAGAGAGAATGATCGGGTTACTAAGAGGTAGGCTTTTAACTGCGCGTAGCGCTTAGTTCAACAACCGCTTGCAGCGGACGGCGCGATACCTTCCTCTTCATGAATGCTTCCTGCGACGTAGCTTGAGTGAGTTCGCGCCGTGCCGCTGAAGCCAAGCGTTATGCCGCTTCGCCCTGTGATGTAAATTGTGAGTATTAACTCAAACGGAGGAAAACAATGAAATTAATTCTACTCGTAATAGCCGTTTTTATTTCCGCAACCGGTTTAGTGTCAGGTCAGAGCGTAAAACAAAATGATGCGCTTGAGCAAGAAATCAGAAAACTCGATGCTGCCGAAGCCGACGCGGTTCTGCGGAGCGATTTGACGGCATTGGACAAAATTTGGGCAGAAGATTTCACTGTCAATAATCCTGGCAATAGAATATCCAAAGGTAGAGCAGAAGTTGTTAAGCAAGTCCGCGCCGGTATTATTAAATACTCTTCATTCGTTCGAGAAATTGAAACAATTGTATTTCACGGAAACACGGTCGTTGTGTTGGGATTGGAAACGGTTACACCAACTGGCAATGCTCCCGGAGCGGGACAGATACTGCGCCGTCGCTTCACCAATGTCTGGATTAAGAAAAAAGGTAAATGGCTCTTGACGGCGCGTCAGGCCAGCATCATCTGTCAAAATTGAAATGTTTCGTGAATAAAAACGAGAAAGCTTGCTGATCGCGCGGCGAAGCTGAAGGCCGTCGTTGGGCTGCTTCGCTTCGCATCTCGTGGTACGATTCGATTGAGGAATAATCATGACGTTCACAGTCGAATATGAGCGAGAGGAAGATGGTCGCTGGCTAGCAGAAGTGGTCGAGATGCCGGGAGTACTTGCGTACGGCGGCACTTCTGATGAAGCGATCGCGAAAGCTCAGGCACTGGCTCTCCGAGTGCTGGCCGACAAGCTTGAGCATGGGGAAGCCGCTCCTGAATTTGTAAATATTTCCTTCGCGGCGGCATGAGTCAGTGGCCATCAGCCAAAGCGAAGCGTGTTCTCGCCGCGCTTCTACGTATCGGCTGGAATATCAAGCGCGAATCCAGTTCTCACAAGATCCTTTCCCGACCGGGTTGGCCCGATGTGGTTTAAGCATTCCATGATAAAGATGAGCTTGGGCCAAAGATGTTGTCTCGTATCGCCAAGCACACGGGACCTAAATAAACTGAAAATGCGGCCCGAACCAAAACAAAAAACCGATCGTTTACACAAAAGACTTGACACTACCGATCCCCAAGGGCGTTGTTATGGAAACCAAAGCTTTCTCTCATGACAACGGGAAGTTGGGCCAAATCATGACCTATGATGGGATGAACGAAGCTCAAATCCTGGCAGACTTCCCGGACCTCACGCGCGACGACCTGAAGGCCTGCATCGCCTTTGCAGCTGACCGTGAACGGAAACTAATTACTGTGCCGGCCGCATGAAGCTGCTCTTCGACGAGAATCTATCTCCGCAGCTCGCGGGGCTACTCAACGATCTCTTTCCCGGTTCGATCCATGTTCGCGACGTTGGTCTGAAAGCCGCAGACGATCCTATCTTGTCCGCGTATCCTCTCTCGCTGGGTCTCAGTGATGAATGGCACAAGCTCAGTGATGCTCTCAGCGACATTCGCGCTTTGTGCCGTGATGATCTTGCAACTGACGAAGAGAAGAAGCCGGATTGGGCCATTCTTCAGATTCAGCAGATCGTTGGAAAATAGGCATCGCTTCCGCTGTCAGCCACGTCGGCTCCCTTAATGCTCATGTCGATACCACCGATAGAACTGGTCTCGCCTGCCGCGCAATATCTGCCGGACTATGTTCACGCTCTTCAGCAGGGCTGGTCACCGAACAACCTCCGGCCCGAAGCCGCTGGCGAAGAACTCGCACGAATTGAAAAAGATCCTGATCGCTTTCTCTCTGAGCAGAACGACCGCGAAGCCAAAGGGCCGCCCGTAGTTTTGTCTGACGGTTCGCAGGTTCCTCGTCTGCCTGGATATTTTCGATGGATGTGGGATGGAGAATTCTGCGGCTCGATTAGTTTTCGCTGGCAACCCGGTACCACAAACCTTCCTCCCTATTGTCTGGGACACATTGGGTACTCAGTCGTCCCCTGGAAACGTCGACGTGGATATGCGACCCGCGCTTTGCAATTGCTCCTGCCGGAGACCAGAGCTGAAGGCTTGGCGTTTGTCGAATTGACCACTGAGCCCGAGAACGTCGCGTCTCAGCGAGTTATCGAAGCGAACGGAGGGGTGTTGATTGAACGCTTCCAAAAACCTGCGGGCCAGGGTGGTGGCGCAGGTCTGCGCTTTCGAATTCTGTTTGCACGATGATAGTTGCTCCGCAGGAGCAACATGTTTATAGGCCGCGGGCCTCGAAAGGGCAGGTTGGACATTCCCTCATGAATCACGAATTACTTTTGGTGATGGACCGAGGCGGCAATGCAGTTGTTCCTCTCGTAGTTGCATTACTTGCCGCGGACCTGGCATCTCTCCTACTGATGCCTTTCTTTCATTTCACTCAGAGTGAAAGGATGAAGCTTTTTGGCGGCAAGGCGTACAGCTTCCTCGCAGTCTTAACCCTAATAGTTGGCATTATCCTGATTCCCGGGGTGCTGCTCGTTATTGGAATTGCTCTTGTCGTCAGATTCAGGGGCACAGGGATTCCTCAATCAGCGATTGCCTTTGTTTTGGGGTGCGCAGCATGGCTCGCCTCACCGCTCATCTTTCTGGCGCTGGGACAGTTTCAGATCTGGTTCGCGAAGCGGCTCGCACCTGTTCTTTGGGACAAGAAGATACGGACGGCACTCCGCCGGCGCAGAAAGGCCAACGTTCAATGAAAAAGCATTTCGTATTTGTCTATGGAACCTTGCGAAGCGGCGGTGCTGGCGCAATGGCGACAAGATTTCCAAGCGCAAAATTTATTGCCGGGGCGAAAGTATGCGGCAGGCTCTATGACCTCAATGAATATCCGGGTTTGGTACTGGACGAATCAAAGTCGCTCGTGACGGGCGAAGTGTACGAGGTTGATGATGAGACGCTGAATCAGTTGGATGAGTTTGAAGCTGCGAGCAACTATCTTCGGAAGCAGGTTGAGATCCCTCTTGGCAATAACAGACGGACGTGCTGGACGTATGAACCTGATCCCAGGTTCTATTCACTCGAAACACTAATCGCGACAGGTGACTGGCTGGCATATGCGAAGACGAAAATACACCGACCGGGTTAGACAAATCACTCAACGATGCTGGTGGGCTAGTTATCACTCGACACTTTAGGATCAGTATCAAAATTCGGCTCGGCCAATGGTCGTTTCGGCGTTAGTGTTCAAGCTGCAATAAATCGGGGACGAGATGGTTAGGAACGATTATCTCTACTGCCTTTATGATCGCGGCCGCATCAAATCGATCGGACGGTTCGTGACGCGACTAGGCGAGTCGATCGAGATCGGGTCGTGCAACTTCGACGGTTTCATCTCTGGATTTAGATGGAATGCAGAAACGGGTTGGGAAGCGGTATTCTTGCGACATGCTGATTCTGATACCGGGCAGGGCGTCGTCAGCATCATGGATGATAGCGGAGAAAATCATTACACGTCGGCCGAGCTCGACGTTGAATTGACACTGTTCCTGAAGAAGGCAAGGCCTTTCGACCACTAAGAAGCAAGCAGAATTCTCCGACAATAGGATACTAATAAAACGCCAGGAGGACGCGTCAGTGAAAGGTGAACTCAAAAATGCGTGGGGATATCAGGGTAACAATTTGAACCTTCCCGTACAGGAGGTGGAAGCGGCCATCCCTTTTTACGAAACTGTGATGGGCTTTCAGGTTTTGTCGAGAAGCGATTCGCCGCAAAAGTCTGCGGTACTTGGTAGAGACGACATCCAGATCGGCCTGGTTGAGAACGGCGGCGATCCTGAGCAGGATGGTTGTGCTTTTGAAGTCACAGATATTGAATCGCTCCTTGCAGAGTTCAAAGCCAAGGGATTGAAAAGGGATGAGACGGGATTCAAGATCGAGTATCGCGAGGGAAAGCCCTGGAAGGTGTTTTTCGTGATCGCGCCCGACGGACTCTGTTACTGGCTCGGAGAGAAACAAATCAAGGAAGGCACAACAGGCGAGGAGGGCTCGGAGGCATGACATCATCCGCTCAAACGCCGAAGGCGTTTTGACTCCCTGTCTTACCGACAAACCCAATCAACCCTAACTCACTCGTACAACAACGCACCCGCTCGCAGCCTACGAAACTCTTCCAACTTTACATTCCACGAACGCGCGATCTCTTCCGGTGCTTCGCTTCGCTTAACTCGCTCGAGCGTATCGGCATTCGCCAGCAATCGCAGATAACTATCCACCTTCCACTCCGCGGGATGCATGCGGCGCAACGCAACCGCGAGTTCGATGCCCATCGACACCGGCCGTAGCTTGCTTCGATCAGTTACAAGCAAATTAAACCCGCTGCATTCCTCGTCCTTGAAAACAGAGGCTTTCGGCTTAAATCTCACCGGAATAAAACGCACTCCCGGAATCTTTCGTTGATTTAGATATTCAGCGACCGCCGGACCATTCATCCACGGCGCGCCCACAATTTCGAACGGCGTATCAGTGCCACGACCAACCGAAACGTTCGTCGTCTCGAGCAAACCCACTCCGGGATACAAGGTCGCTTCCGTCAGACTGCGCATGTTCGGAGATGGATTTACCCACGTCTGCGTCGTCGCGTCGAACCACATCGAACGCCGCCAACCCTCCATCTTGATCACTCGCAGGTCACAGCCAATCTTTTTTTGCTGATTGAAGAATTGCGCCAACTCGCCGGTCGTCAGGCCGTGACGCACCGGTAAGGCGTAGTAAGCCGTAAACGAAAACTTGTCCGCGTCCGCGATTGGTCCCTCGATTTCAACTCCGCCGATTGGATTAGGTCGATCAAGAACAAAGACGGGCTTCCGCGCCCTGGCCGCTTCTTCCATCACATTACCGAGCGTCGAAATGTAAGTGTAGTAACGCGTGCCGATGTCCTGAATATCGAAGACGATCGCGTCGATGTCTTTCAGTTGGTCCGCACTTGGCCGGCGACTCTCACCGTAAAGGGAATAGATTGGAAGGCCCGTTGCTTCGTCTTTCGAATCTGAAACTTTCTCGTCCGCCAAACCACGAATCCCATGTTCCGGAGAGAACAACGAGACTAGGCGGACGTCCTTCGCGTTGTTGAGCACGTCGATAGCCTGACGTCCGTCGCGATTGCGCCCGGTATGATTTGTCACCAGGCCGATTTTCATTCCCGCAAGTTGCTTGAAACCATCTCGCTCAAGCACATCGATTCCATTGAGGACTTTCGCGACAGTTTCATTCGGGTCAGATGAAGAGCCGACTGCCGCGCCGCGTGAAGCGGTGAAGCGAGCCAGATCCTGATTCAGTGTTTCGTAGTAACGAGTTTGCTGCAGTCGTGCTTCAGCCGCTACGGCCAGGTCAGTCACGGCGCCGGCGACGATCGAAGCGACTTTGCCTCGCACGGACGCAACATCGCCTTTGCCGTCGGGGTGAACACGATTGCTAAGGAAGATCACGAAGATCTTCGTCGAGGGATCGATCCAGATCGAGGTCCCGGTAAAACCCGTGTGGCCGAACGAACCGAGGGGAAACAGGTCACCGCGGTTCGTCGAAAAGCTCGTGTTGATGTCCCAGCCGATTCCACGAGTCCAGCCACTTTCAGAAACCAGTCGCGGACGCGCCATCTCAGCGACACTCAACGGACTCAGAATTCTCACGCCGCCGTAGCGACCTCCGTTCAGAATCATCTGCGCATAGATCGAAAGATCATCCGCAGTCGAAAACATTCCGGCATGTCCGGCGACGCCATTCATGCGAAAGGATGTTGGGTCATGCACTTGACCGCGCAACCAACGCTCGCTTTCCGGATCGTTGCTCTGCGGAGTGTCGCCAAGATAGCTCTGTTGTCCGCGCCGTTTCTCGGTCGGCGCAATTCGATAGGCAAGAGCAGCACGGGGACGAAAACCTGTGTCCTTCATTCCCAGGGGCAGGAAGATATTTTGGCGGGCAAACTCGTCGAGAGTTGTCCCGCTCACACGTCGCACGATCTCGCCGAGCGCGATGTAACCAATATCGCTGTAAACAAAGCGCGCGCCGGCAGGATTCCGCAACGGCTCAACCGCGAGCCGCTTCATCGCCTCTTCGTAACCGGTCCAACGATCTTTCAAATTGAAGTCAGGAGCGTAACCCGAGCGATGAGTGAGCAGATGCTCGATAGTTATTCGTTCACGGCCCTCGCCTTTTAACTCCGGCAGATAGGTTCCGACCGGATCAGTGAGACGAATCTTTCCGCGCTCGACAAGGATCATGATGCTGGTGGCGGTGGCAACCACTTTGGTGAGGCTGGCGACATCGAAGATTGTGTCGAGCGACATGGGCTCGCGTTTTGGTTCGACAACTCGAGCGCCATAAGCCTTGCGCCAAATCACGCGGCCATTGCGAGCAGCGAGCACGACGGCGCCGGGCATCTCTCGTTTGGAAATGGAGTCTGCGACCGCCGCGTCTATCTCGAGCAGACGCTCCTGCGACATTAAAACGGCGGCAGGGTTTGCTAAAGGCAGATCCGACGCAAATGCTTGCGTGGTGAAAGATAGGACGAGAAGACAAGCGACGATTGAAGAGTAGCGTTTTTTCACAGTTGCTTTGGCGCCTTTGCCGCGTTCTTGATCTGCCAAATGAAGTCAGTACCGTAACGGTAGCGTCGGGTACATGGTAATTATTAGTGTATGAGCTGTGCAGACTTGACCCGAC
>JANNON010000459.1:0-7164 GCA_031399105.1 Blastocatellia bacterium
TCAGCATCATGGCGATGCCGGCAACTATCTCTCCCTCTCCATCCGCCGTTACCGCCCCCTGGCGAACTGTCGCGCCAGTGACGACCTCTCCGAGATCGCGAACGTAGACAGGTATTCCTTCCTTCCCAGTCTTGACGATGATGTTGCCGATATCTTCGGGCGATTCCACGAGGCCGATGCCGCGCAAGAGATACTGCTCAGATCCGTGCTCGATATAGGCGCCACCGACGTTGGCATTGTTCTGAGAGACCGCCTCAACCACATTCCGCAAGGACAAGCCATAAGACTGCAGCTTCGCCGGATCGAGCTTTACCTGGTATTGCTTCTCGTCACCGCCAAAGCTGTTGACTTCGGTTACTCCGGGAACACCTAGCAATTGTCGTCTCACGCTCCAGTCCTGAATAGTCCGCAGCGCCGTAGCGTCGTAGCCGCTGCCTTTCTCGGCTTTCAATTCGTATTGATAGATCTCTCCCAGGCCAGTTGAAATTGGGCCCATCTCTGGGGAGCCGATGTTCTCAGGAATCTGCTCGCGCGCTAGCGATAGACGTTCAAACACAAGCTGCCGCGCAAAGTAAGTGTCGACGGAATCGTGGAAGACCACAGTTACCGCAGAGAGTCCAAACTTCGAGACTGATCGAATCTCTTCGATGTCGGGAAGTCCTGACATCGCCACCTCTACCGGGAAGGTTATCTGACGTTCGATCTCCAAAGGTGCAAGTGATGGCGCGGCAGTCAGTACCTGGACCTGAACATTAGTCACATCAGGCACCGCATCAATCGGCAGATTGATGAAGCTGTAGAGTCCGGCGCCGGACATGATCAGCACCATTAAAAGGACCAGTAAGCGCTGCGAAACTGCGAAATGAATGAGGGCATTTATCATTAGTGTCCGTGCTCCCCCATTTCGCCTTTCATTTTTTGTGTCTTCAGTGTGAAGCTGCCCTTCGTTACCACCTTTTCACCGAGCTTCAGACCGGAAATCACACGGTGATATCCCGAAACTTCGCCGCCAAGTTCAACCTCCCGCACTTCGAAAGCGCCAGGCTCGCCATCCTTGGGAATGAAGACTACCGAACGGTTCTCTATGCGTTGCACGGCTGTTGAGGGAACAACAAGTTCTTCTTCGGTGGTGGCACCCATTCCGGCCTGAAAACCAACCTCGACGAACATCCCAGCCTTTAACCGTTCGCCTGGGTTTGCCATTTCGATCCTGACCCGCGCTGTTCGCGTCTCTTCGTTAAGGCGCGGGTCGATGTAGTTCACACGTCCCGCCATTGCACCATCCCCTAAGGCCGCGGAGCTGACCTCAGCAGGGGTGCCAACCCGAATCCTGCCGATCTGCGCCTCGGGAACATTGGCAATGATCCAAACGGTAGAGATGTTTGCGATTGTGAACATGGGTGCGCCTGCTTGAACTCCAGCCCCGGCATTTACCAGACGCTCGACGACCGTTCCTGACACAGGCGCCCGCAGCGCAACAAGTGAAATGTTGGTGGTGTGATCATCACGTGATCCGGTTGCTACTGGATCACCCAAGGTCTGCAAACTCTGACGCAGGTGCCCCACGTCAACACGCGCCGTCTCGACTTCGGCTTGGGCTTGCTGGACCTCACGGTTGACGGAGATGTTGTTTTGATAATCGTACTCAGCCTTTGCTGCTTTGAAGCCAGCCTCGGCCGCTACTAGATCCTTTCCAGCGCCCGCTCCCAGTTCGATCAGGCGTCGCGTACGTCGCAAAGTCGCCTCGGCTTCGTCCAGTTTTGCTCTAGCCTGAATTACACCCACACGGTTTTCGGCCCGCTGCACACGAAGGAAGGTTCTTTCTGCTAGCCGTAGGCGAGTCTCAGCTTCGCGCAACTTGCCGTGCATCTCTGCTACTTGAGGACTGGAGATAAGCGCGAGTACGGCTCCGGCGCGCACGACGTCACCCTGGCCCACGTTGACACGTTCCACGCGACCCGAAACGAGAGGCGACGCCTGCTGGGTCTGTTGCTGGTTTGTCTCTACCGTGCCTGTAACCTTAATCAAAGCCACTGCCGGTCGTTGCGTCACGCCTTCGATCTCAATTCCCGCCGACGCAAGAGCTTCAGGTGTCAGCATCACTTCTTCACCGTCACCGGCGTGCTCGCCGGCTGCCTCCTTCGTCACTTTCACCTCGGTTGCGGGCGCGGGTTGATTACTCTTCCGAAGGAAGATCGCGTATATCGCAACGAGACCTACCAATGCGAGTGACGCGACGCTAACAAGGTTGCGATTTCTGCGAGAGCCGAAGCGGGAGGGCTTCTCGACCGCAGCCTCATCATCCGTTCGCTCACCTGGAAGCGTGACTGTTTCGGGAAGCTCATCTGCGCGTTCGATCGCATCGTTGGTTTTGAATTTGTCTGACATGATCGCTTTCCTCCCGACTATTTGACGGGAATCCCGAGCGCAGTGTGGAGATCGGCCAAAGCGCGATACTGCTCTGTTAGCGTCTCAGTGAAATCTCTCTGTGAGTCGACCAGCCGGCGCTGCTCGTTGAGAAGATCGGTAATGCTGAATTGACCCAACTCGTAAGCCGCACGGACAACTCGGATGTTGTCGTTTGAGCGCGCGATCACACCGCGTTCAAAAGTCGCAACCGCTGCTTGTGCGGCTTCATAACGTGCGTAGGCACTCTCCACCTCCGACCGGACTACCGACGCAAGAAACTCTCGTCTCATTCTGGCCTGCGAGATGGCGGCGGCAGCTTCCGCCTTTGCTCCTTGATTACTGTTGAGCACGGGGAGTCCAATCGATACGCCGAAAGTTAGGAGGCGATCCCGTTCGTTTCGAACTCCCACCGGAGTGTCTTCATACGAAGAGCGACTAAGCGTGTAGCGTGAGAACGCGGTTATGTCTGGCTTGGAATTCGCTCGCGCGAGACTGAGACCTGCTTGGGCCACTTCCTCGTTTAGTCGGACAAGCTTCAAGTCAGGACGGTGGCGCAACGCAATGTCGATAGCCGATTGAAGTGAACCTGGCGGCGCGGGCAATACTGGATTGAGTAGTTCTTCGCGCAAAAGTAACGGCTCAGCGGCCGAGATGCCAGCGAGATTTTTTATTCGGACTAACGCTGCCTTCAGACGGCCTTCGATAAGGGCCCGCCGAGATCGGAGGCGGTCGACCTCAACTCGCAAGAGGTTTAGCTCGATTGGCGCTGTCTCACCCTCGTTAACTCGCGCCTGAACGAAGCGGGTTGTTTGTAAATCGAGGTTATTGAGATTGGCCGTTGTTTCCAGCTCGCGTAAAGCGGCCAACGCTTCGACGTAGATTGAGCGGACGTCAGCAATAAGGCGTCGCTCGCGGTCGGCGACATCAGCTTCGATAGCTTCAAGCTCGGCTTGAGCAAGCTCGATTCGCCGCTTCCTTTTGCTTCCCAACTCAATCGGCAGAGCTATTCCCACGCTTGTCTCGCTTTCCCCGCGGGAACCGGTGTATCTGCCGGTAGTCTGCTCAAAGTCGAGGGTCGGATTAGGTCTTAGTCCAGCTTGACGCAACCGTGCGCGCGCCCGTTCTAGCTCGAGGCGCTGGGCCGCCAACTCGCCGTTCGCAGCTAAAGCACGACGAACGATGTCAGTTGAAGATGAACCTTGAACTGGATCGAAGTAAGCGGCCGTTATCGACTTGTTGGAGCTCGCTTTAATCTCGCTGGCAGCCGGTGAGGTGATTGTATTTACTACTGTATCGAGCCGGGCACTTTGTTCCTGTGCCTGCCCGCTGAGAGCACAAAACAACCCAGCGGCAATTGCGTAGCTGAATAGCAGCCACACCCTTCCATTGAATGGCATCTTTCACTTCCTTTGAAATTCTTGATCCCGCCACAACTTAGCGCAGGCAGAATGCAGGTCACTGCCGCGCCAACGGGTTCGTAGGCGCAGCAGTCCCTTAGAAACAGACGAATTTGCCGAAAAGTTTGGATTCTTACGCGATGCGTGGAGGGTGGTAGGGCGCTTTTAGATCTACTGAAACGATATTATCGATGGGGATAACAGACATCTCGGACCTGACATCTGACGAACCGTTCGGATGAGCGGTCAATCCTGGCAACACGTGGGTACAGCAGCAGAAACAGTCTTCATCGCTGTGGGGTTTAGAGGGAGATTCTTCTCGTTCTTCACTCTCGTTACGGGAGAATGCGATCGTGGTCGAACTACGAGTCTGATGCTGTTGTCTGTCGAATGACAAACTGATAGGTCCGGGTGTGAACTCTTCACCGCAGAGCTGCGGATTAGCAATATCAAACCCTGTGTATAACACGAGGAGTATGACGATTATCCGCGCCAGCCGGCGACTGAAGAGAGATGTAGAGGACCTTGCCATTGAGTTGACTCTATACCACAGCGCAAGAAAGTAGGTCAAAACGGCGCTTAGCGGCTTTGCACAAAAAGTGAATGAGGGCACGGGTGCAGCATTCAGAACCGCAAGAGGTACCGACCGGGCCGAGCCCAAAGAAGCACGCGACCTAACTCAAATATCAAAGAGTACTTTTTGAAAAAGGAGTTGAATCTATCGTCGCGGCCCGGTCGCTATCGCTTGCGGTTCTGATACCTTCGCCCATCTGTCGAGCTTATGAGAGCGTCATTCAGTGTTGTGTAGTTTTGTGCAAAGCCGCGCGTGGCAGTAACGAAGCGCTAAACTAGCAGGTGTCCTGAACGCGCGATTCCGTCTGATTAATAGACCAAAGCTATTTGGTGGATTTCTCATCCACGGCCTTGAAGCCCGTGCTGTTGATGATCTCTCGAAGCTTGGCGACTGTAAGCTTTTGATCGTCAAACTTAATCACCGCTTCCTTCTTCTCAAAACTCACCTCAACATCCTGAACGCCTTCGGTGGCCATCAACTTCTTCTTGATTGAAGCGGCACAATTTCCGCAGTGCATTCCTTCGATGCGGATAGTGGTGGTCGCACTGTCAGCCGAGACCGCAACGACACCGAGCGTCATAACGATCGTTATTAGTAACAAGGCCAGCATTTTTCTCTTTTGCATTTCGATTTCTCCTGTTAACAAATTTCCATCTACGGCCCTAATAAGAGCCTTCTTAAGTCATGATAGAGCTTTTACGGCTTTGCTGGTTCAAGCAACGTTCTAATTTTCTGCTCGAACTCTTCTGGCAGGATAATTCCCTCAATTGTCTCGCGAACGTTTCCTTCCCTATCGATCACAACTGAGAACGGGAGCGTCTCACCCGAATCGAAGACGGCCTTCGTGGCTTTGTCCCCTAACAACACCGGATAGTTTACGCTTAGTTGGCGCACGAAACTCCGCACTGTCCGCACATTCGTCGGCGGGTAAGTCATACCAATCACCTGGAGGCCTCGAGACCCGTATTCATTCTGCCATTTCACGAGATCCGGAATTTCTGCTTGGCACGGTGGACACCAGGTAGCCCAGAAATTTAACAGCACAACTCTTCCCTTGAAGTCCGCTAATCGAACGGTCCGACCATTCAAATCTTTCAGGGCAATTGGAGGAGCGCAACGAGTACTCTGGGCCAGAGTCATCGCGGGAAGGAGTAGCAACAAGCTAAACAGCAGAATCGTTCTCATCGCTTGCCTCAGAATAAATACCTAACGCCCATGAGAATGTTTCGATCATTACGCAAGATAAGTGGTCCCGTGTTGCGCACCACCGGCAGTTGCACACTGCCCTCAACGACAAACCGGGTGCGAGCCGCATATTGCAACCCCGGAGCTAAATAGAATTCCGTCGCTTTACTTCCGGCTACTGTAACCCCATCCAGGCGGCCCAGACCTCTATGCACAAACGTCGTTTCTAGAATCACAAACAGTTCACCACCGGGCACATCATATTTACGCGGTAAGAGCACATACTCAAAATCCGAGCTCACGCGCAGTTCATGACCCATGCGGAAACCATTGCGTTCATACCGTACGATGCCCTCAACATTACCCCCGAAGATGAAGCGTCCTCCCGCTTGCGAAAACGACAAGTCAAAATGTGGAGACAGGCCGCCGCTGATCGGTGTCAATTGTTGCCTGACGAATGCCGGAGCGTTAACACTCGCCTGAGACGGGGCATCCGATTCTCCAGTCGGCAATTCCAAGCCGAAACGCACTGCCGCCTGCCGATCACCATAAGTTTTTACCTTGCGGAAGAAGCGATACTTAGACCACACCGTGATGTTTCCCAAGCCCACGCTAGATCCGGAAGTCACTTTGTCATCGAAAGCAGTGCGCGATACAGGCATCTCTACTTCCAACTGCACGCGCGGCGAAGGCGTGTAAGAGACGCTTAGGTTGAAGACCTGCCGGCTGACCTCCAGGTCCCCCAAATGCTGATCCACCAGGTAAAGCCGCGGTGTCACCGCACCTCCCTTATAGACTGTCAGCCCCGGCGACGTCACACGGATGGGCGCTAGAGGCTTCGACACACCGCTCGGCGTTCTCATCGACGGAAAACCCTCTGACCCTGAGAAGCTCGCTCTCACGAAACTAAAGTCTGTTCGTTCACCGAGTGGTTTACCTTCTGTGCTTGTGGCCGACGTTGCTTTCGCTGGCGTCGTGAGTTGCCTCAGTGCAGTAGTTATGACAACTTCCTGAGCCGAATTCCCTTCTCCTTCCGTTCTCCATTTGCCAACGACTTCCACGACAAGATTCGGAGTAACCCTGGCGAGATGGTCCGCATCTTTGATTTCGAGATCAAAGCACTGTCCTGAGGGCTCCACCAATACCCACGAGCCCTTATCATCCCTGGTCAATTCTCCGGCGATCGTGATATGCGCAGAGGCCAGCGTGTAGCCGGCTTTCTTGAGGACAGTCTTCAGCGCAGCATATGAAACAGCCTTGCTGGGTTTAGGAATAAACACACCAAGCCCCTTCTTAATGTCTGTGATCTGAATCTCTTTAAGCCTCGGTGCGTAGTCTAGACGGCTCACGGCCTTCTGAATGTTGAACACTCAATTGCCGCAGAGATAGCCATCTATATGCATTTCGATCTGTTTGACTTGAGCTTGAGCTACCGTGGCCAAAAGAAAAGTGAATGCAACGACGGCTAAATAATATCTCTTTCTCATTTTGCTTCCCCTAATCGCTAACTTCCAATTTTTTCCAATCCGGAGAGAGCTTCTTGATCCAAATACTCCCGATGATTTGGACAACAATCAGACCGATGTGTGCGGCCATTAG
>JANNON010000322.1:0-5484 GCA_031399105.1 Blastocatellia bacterium
AAGTCCAACCAAAGCGCGAGCCTCTTCTGCTGACTGGCGGCGGGGAGATAGTTGTGCTCGTCCGCCTCGAGGATCGTCGCCCAGATGTGTTTGCACTCCTCACCCTCGTCAAAGTAAGGACAGGTGCAGGCTACTGCAAACTTGCCGTTGACGAGTGCCAGTCTGACAGCATACGGATTGCCTCCTTGCACCACCGCCTCGACCCTGGCGGGCGAGTGCCTAAGCACCGTGACCGCACCATCGTGAAAATACTGCGTACCCCTAAACCTAATCCTGGCCGCAAACTCGTGTGAAACCTTCGCCGCAAGAGACATGTGATGTTTACTGTTCTTCTTTAGATTCTGAGCGATCCCAGCGATTGAAATGGGTAGGAAGAAGTATCAGGGGCTTCCTGGACTAGTTTCAGGCGTTTGAACTTTACTCGTTTGTTCACTCTTAGTTCTGGCGGATTCAAAGAGCGCAAGATATGGAGCGTACTCATACCGTCGATTACGCAAACCACCAGTGGTCTCTCTCAAGACCTCCATCTTTACAAGTTGTTCTATGAGCCTACTCGCGGTGACAAAGCTTGTTTCCAAATGCCGTTCGACCATACGCACGTTAATTATCGGTTGCTCGTACAGGTAATCAAGCAGTCGCACTCCACTCACAGAGCTGCTCCCCAGATTTTTGTTTATTACTTCCCGATGCTGTTCCCGAAGTTCGAAGATTCGGCGGGACGTCTCGATCGCCCCGTCACTCACCTCAGCGACACCTCGCAGAAAGAACTTCAGCCATTGCTCCCAGTTGCCGTCATTGCGGATTGCCATCAGCCGATCGTAATACTCTGCCCGATTAGCCTTTAGATAGTAGCTCAGGTAGAGCAGCGGTCGGTGTAAGACCTTGCGGTGACAAAGCAAGAAGGTGATGAGCAAGCGCCCAACTCTGCCGTTGCCATCAAGAAAGGGATGAATCGTTTCAAACTGTGCGTGTGCCAGGCCACATTGAATCAGGACTGGCAGCGAGTCGTCGTGGAGGAACTTCTCAAACTTGTCTAGCGCCTCGTGCATGTTCGGTACCGGTGGCGGCACAAAGGTCGCAGCAGCGAGATCAGCGCCTGCAGGACCAATCCAATTCTGGCTGCGGCGAAACTCTCCCGGATCCCTATTTGCCCCACGACTACCCTTAAGGAGTTCAGCATGAATCTCACGAATCAACCTGAGACTCAAAGGCAACTCATCAAGGCGCTTGAGTCCATAGTTCAGCGCCCGAACGTAATTCACTACCTCGTCGACATCCTTGGGTAGGGAGAGGCCTTTGGCATCAACCTCAAATTGCAGCACATCTTCAAGCATGCTCTGCGTACCTTCGATCTGGGAACTGAGCACGGCCTCCTGCCGGACATACATGGCTACAAATAGGTTGGGATTTGGTAAGACTGAGCCGATGCCGTCCAGCCTACCCAGTGATCGATCAGCCTCAGAAAGCAGACGGGTTAACTCCGCATCCATAGCCACTGGCGGATCAGGTGGCAGCTGCGCCGGAATAAAGGCTGAGTAACCGGCGCCTTGTTTTACATAAGTTCCAGCCCTCAAAATATGGGTTCCTCTCGCTCGACCTTGTTAAAGCAGACTTAAATACAGCTCCCGCTTCGACGGGCTTATTTTAGTATTGCGGCTGATTCTAAAACAAGCGGAGGGATTGGGCTTGCTCTGCAGCTATTGTTTTCGCTTAAACTCCGCGTGCTCCAGGTGAGTGAATCGATAGACTTCGTTTAAGCCCATTGAGATACAGCTCGGGTAAAGACTTTTATATTCAGTATTGGGTTGATTGCAAAGGGAGGACTGGTTTGCAAGCCCGAGGTGACTCCATCTGAGGCTATGACAGAGCAAACCGCTCCGCCAACCCCGCAATCGTCATATTCTCTTTGATCTCATCATGCGGGATTAGGAGATACTTCCAAGCCTTACCCCCCATGTTTCCGCGCGTTTTCACTTGCGTGCCGGCACCAGGTCGTTGGAGCTGATTGAAGGGCCCGGGTTCTTTGAAGGTCGCTAATAAAGAAGAATATGATCATGAGCCGAAGAAATGTCGGTATCGCCCCTTCGTCCTTCATCTTTCTCCCACGCAATGGATGAAACGAAGTTGTATCGACCGAACAGTTCGTCGCAAAGGACTTTCAAATAGTGGCACTCAGTGTCATCAATGGTTATCCAAATCGAGCCATCATTACGAAGGAGCCTCCATAGTATCTCTAGACGGGCTCGTATCAGCGAGAGCCAAATTGAATGCTCAACTCCATCATCAAAATGCTCAAAAGCTGCTCCCGTATTGTAAGGCGGATCAATGAAGATACATTTGACTTGTCCCGTATATTCCTGCTCCAGCGCTTTCAACGCAAGCAAGTTGTCACCAAAGATCAACCGATTATCGAAGATGTCATTCTCACCAACTCGCTGCGACGCATGATAAGAAAGCGATGGATCCTCAAGCAGAATCCGCGGCTCCAACCGCGGCCGATTCTCCTTCCCAATCCACGTCAGTTCCAGCTTCTGTTTCTTATTCATTTGTGAGTGGGTCAACAGGCACGTGTCGGCGAAGCCACGCACGCGAGCGATCTACAAAATCTCTGAGACCGTGATCTTGCTTTCCCGCATTGTAAAGATCCATGTCGGCGGCCACTCTTTCTCCGTATTCAAGTCCTCCTAAGGGTGGGGTGACATCGGTTCCATCGAAAGCCTGCCGCAACAAGTTCTTATATAAGTCCTTTTCGCATTTCTCCGGGACGTGCTGGAGCGAGAGTCGAACACCCGAAGCCCTCTCTAAGGCGGGAATATCAAGGAGGTACCAACGTTCAACATGAGGATCCGGAACGGCCGCGATTACGTCGGCGAAGAGGGAACCCTCTGCTCTTGTGAGAATTTGATCTCGGCGAGCAGCAAAGCCCTCACAATTGCCGTCGGATCCTACAATCAACAGGTCTGCGTTAGCATGTCGAGTCTTATTGGCATCGTTCAGAAAGCGTTCGTATGCAAAAAGTGAACCTCCTCCGCGCGAGTGCAAGACACTGCACTCCAGTTGGTCAGCTCCAAAGCCCTCCTCATTTGCAACTCGCTTGAATAACGGCGGAATAATTACTTCCTGTCCGACATCTTCTAAAAAGAAAGCGACCACTAAATTAGGCATTAGCCGCCGTAGTCTCCTCGTACGATTTGTTCTTCAAGATGCTCTGCAATCTCAGTATCCTTAAATAGCGGCCCTATCGATTTGAAGGGAACGAACTCAGTCGATGAGTCTGACCGCCGGCAAACAAGCAAGTTATCGTTCTTGAAATAAGTCGGAAGAATCGGTGAATGGGTATTTACGATAATCTGTCTCGAATTGCTGGCGGCATTCTTGAGCAACTCAGCCATCTGCGCCAGTCTTCGCGGATGAACACCGTTTTCGGGTTCTTCATATCCTATTGTCGTCGAACCACTCGTGGGAGAGAGAACTGCCAGAAGCCCAAGTACGCGAAGTGTCCCTTCCGAGATCAGGCGGTTTGAATAGGATGCCCCGTTCTCCCAAACCCGCAGAAATAGTTCCGCTTTGTCCGTACTCTCAACGTCAAGGTTTGTTAGTCTTGGAAGGAGTTGCTTAGCTGTCAGTTTGAGCGCATCCAATTGCTTTGGGCGCTTTAGTGACAAAGTGTGATAGAAAGCCGCAAGCTCCTCACCTCGTGGGCCTAACTCGGAAACGTCAGCAATAGAATTCGCTTCTCGCATTAATTCCCTCGGCTCAAAGTAATAGAACCGACATCGGGACATTTCTTCTCGAAACGCAGACAAGTGCGGATAGTGAGGCGGGTAGAGTGAAGTCGAAGCTAAAGTATAGTCCAAGCCGATCTCATGCATTGTGGGATGTGCTTGGCCCTCCATACGTAAGCTGAGTCGATGCCCCATTTTCTCTAAGAAGGGCTTTCTGGCTTTCTCTTGTCCGTCTTTTCGTAGCGCGGAAAGGCTTTCGTCCATAACGCGCATTACTCCAGACTTGGATTGGATTTCAAGCGCGACCTTATATCGAAGGAATCGTTCAGTGATGCGCAATCGATCAGTTCCGGCTTCGTTCTTGTCGTCGATCCCCTTTCTCAAATCGCGAACACGCTGTTCAGTTTCACGAACTGCGATGTCGCTCAAATGCACGTCGATCTCGAATTCAATGCGATGCGAATCCTGTGCAAGTAAATCTGCAAGCGAGCCCTTGTCATAATAGACGCTCTCGAGTGGTAAGCCGCGGTGGCCTTCAAAAGCCTCTTTTATGTTTTTCGATGTAACCAGTCTCGCAACAAGATTAAGCGCATCGAGAAGATTGCTCTTTCCGGCAGCATTTGGACCAATGATCACTGTCAGGTCAGGGAAAAGAACCTCGGCTGATTTTAGAGACTTGTAATTAATGATTTTCGCGCGTCGGATCATTCCTGAGTGGACCTCATTTAGTAAACGTATTGTCGTTCATTGCTGGGATTCATTGCAAAGAATTTAGTCATTCACCGTAACACCCAGCGCAGCGAAAACAGCATTTTCGTTTGGTTTCGTTGCTTTAGCTTCCCTTCCAAACTCTGAATGAACGCGTCGCGTCTCGCTTCAACATCGTCTTGCGCGTCGAAGAGGCTACGGCGTTTCTGGCTGCGTAAGGCCTCCAGCGTCTTGATCTGTTTTTGGCCGTTGAGCTTTTCTTCCAATGTCAGTGCGGCGGTATTGGCGTATGCTGGACGAGCTTGAAGTAATAATCGAATGACTCTTTCCTTATCAACCAATACTCAGGCCACACTCTTGCTGACGGCTCCGCTGATTGCGGGACGCGTGGACGCTTCCACGAAGCTCCTGACACCAGGGGAGTATCTGAAGTTGGCGCGACTGCTCGTGAAATTCAATTTGGAACCGTCGCATGTGCTGGATCCGGATACCGGTGGATTGCCTGAGGAAATAAGGACTCTCGTTGAGAGCGAACGATACAACGAATTACTGGGAAGAGGTTTTCAATTAACGCAAGCCGTTGAGCGTTGGCAGTCACGCGCCATCTGGATCTCTGGTCACACGGACGAAGCTTATCCGAAGCGATTGCTTGAACGTCTAAAGGAACACGCTCCTGCAATCGTTTATGGCTGCGGCGATGCAGCGATACTGGAGACTGGCGGGCTGGCAGTTGTTGGATCGCGAGACGTGGACGCGGAGCTGGTCGCATTTACCGAGGGCGTCGGCTGCCTTGCAGCGCAAGCGGGACGCACTTTGGTTTCTGGCGGAGCGCGGGGAATCGATCAGGCATCGATGCGCGGGGCGTTAGAGGCGGGCGGGAAAGCGGTGGGTGTGCTTGCCGATAGCCTGGAGCGCGCTGCGTTGAATCGAGAGAATCGCGAGTTATTGCTCGACTCAAAACTTACGTTGATCTCCCCATACGATCCATTGGTGGGCTTCAATGTCAGACATGCGATGCAGCGCAACAAGTTGATTTATGCACTCGCGGACG
>JANNON010000480.1:0-4736 GCA_031399105.1 Blastocatellia bacterium
CCATTCCTCGCGTCTCCGCGTCTCCGCATCCCCGCTTCTCAGTGTCCGCCCCTCCCCGAGTCTCGGCTTCTCTCTCTCGCACCGTGCCGATGAGATACTCAAGTCCCTGTTCAAACGCAAAAGGATCGCCTTCGAAGTCGAGAAACAGATCACCCGGTGAAGGCGCCGGCAGCGCAGCCAAACCTCTCCCAGGTTCAAGCGGCTCAATCAACTCATGAACAGGCTTGTGTTCGTTGCGACCACGCACCTGCACACGCGCTTGCTCGCGAATGCGCAACAGCGGCGCCGGTGCGATCTTTGTGGCGGCCGCACTCCGTGGCCGCCCCTCGTTTCCTTTCGCTGCTCCATCACTGGAACCTCCCAACATCTCCCAGCGTGATCTCCGATTAACAGCAAGCTCCATCCCAGCCAACTTCACCACTGTGCTCACATCATCGCTCACGAGTGCCTTCCGCTGGTTCCGCGTAATGCCCGCGACAAGCGACAAATGATCATCTGCATGCCATCTCTCATCACAATGGGAAAACCAATCGCACACACCGCAATGCTCAACCGGCTCAGGATAAGTAACCGGACTAGCGATCAGCGCTTCCTGGAATTCGCGTTTGATCTTGCGGAAGTATGCGAGGTAGTTTCGCAAACTAAACTCTTCCGCCTGCGCCCCTCCGCCCAGTACGACATGCATCTTTTCCGGTTCTCTACCTTGAATCACCGCAACAAGGTCCGAATAGAAACAGAGCTGAATCAAGGCGCGGGCTTTCGTTGACTTCGCTAGCTTCGTCTCAACCACTTCATATGACCACGCACCCAGATCGCTCGGCGCCTCCACCCGAATCAGAAAGTCGGCTCGTCCGGCCCAGGGAGACTGAACAAAAGTCGCTTGATAGATCACATCCGCGCCCGTACGCATCGCTTCGCTTGTCGCCGCAGCGGCTTCCGACCAGGGGATCCGTTTCGATTTCCGGTCTCCAACCAACGAGTTATCGTCAGTTTGAATCTCAACCACAATTAGCCCACGCGTTTTCAGCTCGTTGAGATACCTCTGCTCGTGGTCCAACCCAAGTCTCCGCAAGAGCTCGGCGCCCGGATCTGCATAGATCGTTTTCGTGATCAAGCCTTCGGCCTCCGCACGCTTGAGCGTCGAGATGTGTTGGCAGGCGAGAAAGTTTGCGATGTCAGTTGCGAAGTACATGAGGGTCTGAACTCAACGTACAAGTAACCCTGGAGTTTACCAAAGGTGCCAGCCGTCTCTCAGCGCGCTGTACTATAATGAAAACGAACAATGCTAACGCGTCTGGAGTTGATATAAATCATGAGCACTAAAGAACAATTCGTAGTCGACGAAGCCGGGAACAAGACCGCGGTCTTACTCGATATCGAACGGTATGCGGAACTTCTTGAGGCGCAGGAAGAGTTGGAAGCTATAAGGGCATTCGATGAGGCCTCGGCCTCAAACGACGAAGCCATTCCGTTTGCGCAAGCCTAAAAGAAATCGAGAGCGAGTAGGTGGAGTGACGCAAAGCAATCAGAACCGCGGAGCGCAGCGACCGGGTCGACGCGAAAATACAACTGGTTTTGAAGAGATCTCACTACTCCGGTCAATTGCGTGCTTCTTCCGAATCGGCCCGGTCGTTGCGCTCCGCGGTTCTGATTGCTTCGCTTGAGCAAACTCAGCGTAAAAACCCTGGACTCACGACAACAGCAGCAACAATTCTTCGCCGGTGATATTCCTGATCAGGCTGTTGTCCTCATTAATAATCGCGTCTGCCAATTCCCGTTTGGTAGCCTGCAACGCCAGCACCTTTTCCTCAACCGTGTTGCGCGTAATTAGCCGGTAGGCAAAAACGCGTTTTGCCTGTCCTATCCGATGCGCACGGTCGATAGCTTGCGCTTCCACCGCTGGGTTCCACCAGGGATCGAGCAGAAAAACATAGTCGGCTGCGGTTAGGTTCAAACCCTGTCCCCCAGCTTTCAGACTAATTAGAAACAGCTTGCATTCAGAGTCTTCTTGAAATCTTGCGACCCGCGCGCCGCGGTCACGCGTCTTGCCGTCGAGGTATTCATAGACAATGCCTTCACGCTCAAGTCGCCGGCGCACGATTGCCAGAAAACTAGTGAACTGGGAAAAGACCAACGCCTTGTGCCCGTCAGCAATCACCTCGCTCAGCCGGGGCAGCAGCACATCCAACTTTGCGCTCGACGCTTCCTCCTGGTCCGCGGACAACAGTGCTGGGTGGCAGGCGGCTTGTCGTAAGCGCAGGAGAGCTTCCAGGATCTGAATCTTGGCCCGCTTGATTCCAGTCTGCTCAACGCGATCCAACAGCGATCTGCGGTAGTGTTCGCGCAATTCGTCATACTGCTTTCGCTGCGTTGGTTCCATTTCACAATAGATCGTTTGCTCCAGCTTTTTGGGCAACTCCTTCGCTACTTGTTCCTTCGTGCGCCTCAGCATGAACGGCCGCACTGCACGCGCCAGCATCGAGCGCATCTCGTCGTCAGGAGTTTTGCTAGTTGTGGAGAGCTGAAACACCGACGCACCGCCTAGCATCCCGGGATTGAGAAACTCAAAGAGACTCCACAGCTCACCTATATGGTTCTCGATCGGCGTACCGCTCAGCGCGAGCCGGTTGCTCGCGTTCAAGAGTCGCACCGCCTTCGCGGCCTCAGTCTTAGCGTTCTTAATGGCTTGCGATTCATCGAGGATTACATAATCGAATTGTGCTTCGTGGAAATCCAAAGCATCGCGACGCAGCGTTCCGTAAGTTGTAAGTACCAAATCGTAGTCAGCCAGGTGGGCAATGCCTTTAGTTCGCTCAGCGCCTGTATGCGAAAGCACTTTGAGCTTCGGAGTGAAACGCGCGGCCTCCTGCTGCCAATTAAAAACCAGCGATCGAGGGACAACTACGAGCGACTGCCTTGGACCAGACTGGGAACCATGGAGAAGCTCCGAGGCCTCGCGTTTGTTCGTCGGTTGTTTGGAGGACGCCTGCCTGGCAACTCGACGCGATTCAAGCAACGCCAAAACCTGGACCGTCTTGCCAAGACCCATGTCATCTGCCAGACAGCCGCCGAAGCCGAATCGCTCGAGGAAAGCAAACCACCCCAGCGCCTCGTTTTGATAACCCCGCAAGGTCCCGACAAAACTCTTCGGCGCCAAACCCGGTTCGATGCCTTTGAAGTTCCGCCACTCCCGCAGCACCTCGTCAAAGATCCGGTCCGTCTTAATCTCTGGCTGCGCCGCGAGCAATGCATCAAGAAGGCCGGTCTGCGTTCGTTTAAAGCGCAGATGATCTTCTGCCGTATCTCCTAACGAAGTAAGCAGCCCATATTTTTTCAGCCAGTCGTCCGGTAGCAGTCCGAAGCTGCCATCGCCGAGCTGGATCATCGACTCACCACGCCGCAACGAACTCAACAACTGTGGCAGCCTTGCGACCAGTCCCTCACCAAACTCCACTTCACCGTGCAGCTCAAACCAGTCGATGCCCGAACTCACTGACATGCTCATCGAGCCCGGTTGCCGATACAGCTTGCCTTCAGCTTCTACTTTCCATCCACGTTCAAGCAGCGTCTTAACAGCGTGTGGGAGATTCTTGGGCGTTAGCGTGAACTCGCGACGGTTATCAAAGCGCGCGGCCTCCTTGAACTTAAGACTTGCGAGCAGTTCGATCGCTGTTCGTTCAATTTCACGATTCCGAAGCACGAAGCGACGCGCGTTTCGGTCATACATACCTTCGGAGGCATCACCCAGATCTATCAGCACGCCTTCGTAGTTGAACTTAAGGTTTGCGTCCAATCGGTTGTTGCTTGAATGAAATCCGTAGTTAGTCTGGTCCGGACGTCGCAGGAGCAACTGCGGAGTGGGAGACAACTGCACCTGCTCGTAAGCCAACTCTTCCGGCAAGTCCAGGTGCGGAACGTTTGGCAGCGATAGCAATCGCTCGAGCAAATCATGCGCGTCTGTCGCAGGTATCGGAACGCCTTCCAACCCTTTGAGCGCTAAAATCCAGGAGTGGGCGCCGCGCGAAGCAAGACGCGCAGCCCGTAGATCGGGTCCCACGACGATTCCTTCAATTAGCAGCAGGGCAGATGCCGTGTTCAGAGCTTCCTCACCGTGTCGCAGTAACGGCTCCAACTCGTATTCGCCCTGCTCGTTGCGCTTTAGTTTTAAGGACAACTCCCATTGCGCATCTTCGTCCCAGACAATGGGCAAGAGTTCGGCGTCGTCTGCCGAGCGAATGCAGCAGCGCTCGGTTGCGCACATCAGCGGGAAGAGCACTTTGAGCGACTCTGTTGAAAGCGAGCAACGATTGAAGAGCAAGTCTGAGCTATATGGCGAGTAGTAGTAATACTCCTTCGCACCGCCGAGCAAGCTGAGAATTTGAATGTCTCGCTCATCCTTGAAAGTATGAATCACACTGAGCGGGATCCGCTTCTGCTTGAACTTACTCCAATCGCCTTTTCGGGTTGGTTGGCGATAGCCAAGGTCCAATGTGAGTCTGCCTTTAGTACGACTTGCCGCAGGATCGATCAAATAAATTACCTGGCGATCGATAGGCCATGACTCTTGATTGAACGAGACATCGCCGCGAACAGAGGAACTTAAGAGTTGGAGCTGCTGCTGCCACTGCGGCTGAATTGGTGGCGGAGGAATCTTTGCCTTGCCGGGCGTGATGGTCCGTGGTGGAGAGGAAGAGCTGGCTTTCCGAGCAGGTGCAGTCGCGTCACCGTTGCTTAAC
>JANNON010000323.1:0-4410 GCA_031399105.1 Blastocatellia bacterium
GAAGTCGCCTTTGACGATCTGGAGATCAGTCGCAAATAAGCTCAAGCCTTATGCAAGTCAACTTGAGAGTAATAGCTGGCCCATATCAGGGCCGCGTCTTCCACTTCAGTCAACCCGATACATTCCTCATCGGTCGCACTACCGATTCGCATCTCTGCCTGCCCGACGATCGTTTCTTTTCCCGCAATCATTGTCTCCTTGAAATTAGTCCGCCGCATTGCTTTCTACGAGACCTGGGTTCGACCAATGGCACCTTCGTAAACCAGCAAAGAGTAAGTGAAGCTTACTTAAAAAATGGCGATCAGGTTCAAGGTGGCGCCACTGTTCTAATAGTCGAGGTCAGAAACGATCCCGTAGCCGGTTCTGCGGCTTCGACTCAACTGATGAGCCAACCGACAATCGTCACCGTTGCCTGTCTCAACTGCGGGCGGCGAGAACAGGCGCAAGCGTCCGATGCCGATGAACAACTCACCTTCCTCTGCGAAGATTGTCGCGCCGAACTGAAGCGAACGCCGCAACCTGTGCCTGGTTATGACATGGTGAGAGTGCTTGGCCGAGGCGGCATGGGCTGCGTAATGCTGGGCCGCGATCAGAAGACGGGACGCGCGGTCGCGATCAAAACACTGCTACCGGAATTTGCTGTAAGCGATAAAGCAATGCGCCGCTTCATGCGAGAGATTGACGTGGGCGCCGCTTTGAAACATCCAAACATCGTCGAGTTTCTGGATCGAGGAACAAGCAATGGCACGATCTACCTGGTGACCGAATTTGTAGATGGCGCCGACGCAGCCAAGCGCGCTGACTCAAAAGGCGGAAAGCTTCCTCTTGCCGAAACAACAGCAATCATCGCGCAGGCCCTTGATGCGTTGGCCCATGCACATTCGCAAGGGTTCATTCACCGCGATATTAAGGACCAGAACATCTTGGTTACCGGCGAAGGAATGGGGCTGGTGGCAAAGTTGACGGACTTTGGACTAGCAAAGAGTTTTACGCAGTCAGGCATGAGCGGCGTGACAGTCGCCGGAGAGATGGCGGGAACGCTCGCCTACATGCCGCCCGAACAGTTGCGGAATTTTCGTGACGTCAAACCGCAGTCCGACATCTATGCGGTGGGAATGACTGCGTATAGTCTGCTGACTGGGGCACTCGCCTTGAACTTGAGCGGCAAAACGAGTGTGGCCGACACGATAAGGGCGATCTTCGAACAACAACCAATACCCCTGCGCGAGCGAGCGCCGCAGCTTTCATCTCAGCTATGCGAAGTCGTCGATCGGGCTTTGTTAAAGGATCCCACCCAGCGATGGCAATCAGCCGCCGCAATGCGCACCGCGCTCCTCAACGCAGCGTGAACCTGGAAGTGCGCCGGAAGAACGAAACTTGCCGCGGATTTACGCGGATGGTACGGATCAGGTAACCAGTAGGACAGGGCGAACAACTTTCGTTTCCCTCTCTCTAGATTCTCAGATCCGTTCAATCCGCGTAAATCCGCGGCTGATTCGCTCTAAATTTAGTTCTTTACTTGAAAACCGCCCCAGCCGCATAATACGCGCCCCACCGGCTCCCAGCCGGTGATGTCGTCTGAACAGGTCAGATTCTGTCGGGTTCGGGCGAGGGTAACCGAGGGTTCGGCAGTCTTAAGGTTCTGCAACCGCAGCAACAGGAGCTAAGTATGAGATCGATTTGGAAAGGCCACATCAGGTTTCTCCTCGTAGCTATTCCAGTCCGCATTTACAACGCGATCGAAACGGCCGAGAAGATCTCCTTCAATCAGCTGCATCGCGAAGACTTTGGGCCGATTGGCTACGACAAGAAATGTAAGAAGTGCGGCGAAGTGGTCAGGAACGATGAGATCACCAAGGGCTATCAATACGAGCCTGATCGCTATGCCATCGTCGAGCCCGAAGATATCGCTAAGATAAAGATCAAGACCACGAAAGCAGTGGACATAATCGGCTTCGTTGATGCATCGGAGATTCCTTCAACTTTCTATGACGCGCCCTATTATGCCGGCCCGGACGGTCCCGTTTCTGAAAAACCTTACGCGCTGTTGCGCGAAGTGATGCGACAGACCGGCAAAGTGGGTATCGGCAAAGTCGTCTTGCGTGATCGTGAGGATTTGGTGGCCGTCTTCCCACACGATAACGGACTGGTATTGCAAAAGCTCCACTATCCCCACGAGATCCGGAAGATTGAAGACGTCCCGGAGATCGAGAGCGCCAAGGATCTCAACAAGAATGAACTCAAGCTCGCCACGACTCTGGTTGAGCAAATGGTGACTACGCTTGAAGAGATCGACACAACTGATACTTATCACGAAGCGCTGAAGTCACTCATTGATTCCAAGATCAAAGGCAAGAAAATTGTCGAATTTGGCGAGGTTGAAGAATTGCCGAGACTTGATATCATGAGCGCGCTTAAGAAGAGTCTGCAGCAGTCGAACCGCAAGCCGATGGTTAAAGCCAGCAGCAAAGAGAAGGTGAAGAAACCGCAAATCAGTCTGGTCAAAACCAAGGCAGTGAGCAAGACTGCTGCAAAGAAACGCAAAGCTTCCTGAGCTTCCTTGTGCTAAATTCGTTTCTGCTTTAAATGAACGACACCAAGAACAAGGTTATCGCCTTCCCCTCACCTGTTCCGCCTAAGGCGGACTATCAACGCGTCAAATCCAACTACTCGGTCCGTGAAATCAAACAGCTCTTCGGCTTGAGCGAGCGCACTATTCGCCGTTGGACCGAACAGGGAATAATCCAGAGCTCTTCCGCCAATACCAGCGATTACACCTACGACTTTCGTGCGTTAACCCAGTTTCGGCGTGTTCGTGATCTTCGTTCGCAAGGTCAAAGCATCCGTCAGATCGAAGCGGAGCTGCAGGGACAACTAAATCTGTTTCGCGAAGAGACTGGCCGCGTCTCTCGTCTGCTCACGGCATTTGAAGAAGCACTCGTACTGCACGAGCAGGGTGACGCCAAGGCGGCTGAGTATTATCTGGAAGCGGTGAATGAAGGAGACAACGTCGCCGAGGCTTATTGCAATCTTGGCATTATCAATCTCGAACAGAGCAACTTTGCCAAGGCGCTGGACAACTTCACACTGTCTTTGAAGTGTGACCCGCGCCATGTGGAGGCTCACTATAATCTCGCGAATCTCTACTACGACGCCGGCGATCTCAAACTGGCTCGCTTGCACTACGAGGCTGCTACGCAAATCGAACCGGGCTTTGCCCTGGTTTATTTTAATCTGGCCCTCGTCTATCACAGGTTGAATGAGATGGCGGCGGCCTACGATGCTTTGGAGAAGTATCGACAGCTCGAGCCTGATGACGAGGAGATTGAAGCGATCAATCAACTCTTAAAAGCGATGCAGGGTCCGCGGCAACCTGGACGGTAGCTCGCCTCCATCCTGGCGCACCGTTCGATGTAGGTGTTTGATCTATTTTGGCGGTGGGCAGGAGGAATCTGCCCACCTGCTAGTTTGGGATCGAAAGAAAGGTGAACGATCCCTATAACGTAGGTAACCTAAGAAAATCATGAATGACTGGAGAGTTCCAGAACCGTGATGGGGCTGTCATGAGGTCAGTACCACCTCGCGGTAGCGGGTGGGCCGCTCGCCGCCGCGTTCTTCGGGGTTATGCTCAATTCAAGACATCACCACCCCACCCGCTACCGCGAGGTGGTACTCACCTCATGACACCCGATCGAATTGCGAAGGAGAGACTGCATCACCATCCTGATCTGTGTCTCCTAGCCATCGAGTTAACAAAGTTTTAGAATGCAGTCGTTGACCCTTTCCCACGGTTTTAGATCAACAATGAACTTGGGAGGTTCCCCCGAATGACAAGTCTGTGTCGCATCCTCTGTGTCGATGATCATCATGACACCTCAGAAATGCTGCAACTTTTACTCGCGCAGGAAAACTACGAAGTCGTTACCGCAGAGAGTATGGACGAAGCGATTTCGCTTTCGCATCAGGAGCAATTTGATCTGTATGTGCTCGATAGGAGATTGCCGGACGGCAGTGGCGTGGAACTATGTAAGAAGCTGAATAAGTTAACCCCAAATGTGCCCTGCATCTTCTATTCTGGTGACGCGTACGACATCCACCGGGTACAAGCATTAGCTGCCGGCGCCGAGGCCTATGTCGCAAAGCCTGACATCGAGGGACTCATCAAAACCGTTCACGATCTACTGGTTAAGTCCGAATGCGCGACCGCTTAAGCCTGGTCACGACAGCTTTGCACAAAAACTAAATACTCAACGGTAAATCTGGTGGGTGAAGCCGTGGAGAGGCACAAAGCAATCAGAACCGCGGAGCGCAGCGACCGGGCCGACGCGAAACCTTCAACTGGTTTTGAAACAGATCTCAACTATCTAGTCAATTGCGTGCTTCTTCCGAATCGGCCCGGTCGCTGCGCTC
>JANNON010000504.1:0-2092 GCA_031399105.1 Blastocatellia bacterium
TAGCTTTAAGCGCATAGCGCCGATAAGATTAGGTAAGTGACTCTTATACCTGCGGTCATCGCGAGGTGAAGGTTCGACTGCTTAAGATAACTATAAAATGGATTAGTATTTTCTGAACGTTTATATACGCTCTTGTCGTTGCAAACTTAAGCTCGGTGTGAAGAGAATGGGGGTTTTCAGGTCCAGGCAAGAAACGAATAAGAAAATACAAGTAGAAAGATCCGATCTTCCTTTCTTCAACTGCCTTTTAGGCCATGTCCACGAGCTGACTTAATAAAGAGAAAATGATCAACAAGATACTATTAGAAAAAATAAAGTGGAGAACGTTGGAATGAAGGACCGCAAATTCATAAAGTTCGTCAAAGCCGCAGCTGGACGTTCCAAGTCGGTTACCGGCGCACGCCTTGACATCCTTGAGCTACAAGGCCACCTTCACTGAGAGCGGAAGCTATCAGCCTCGATATACCACTTCTCCAATCGGACAAGGCAATTCTTGGCTGATGGACGGCGCTTCGGGTCGATTTGTAGCATATCTACAATCAGAGAAACGATATTTTGATTAAGTCCAGCCTGTCGTAACGGCGCTGGGCTTAGTTTCGGTTGGTGAACAAGCCGATACATAGATCTCTTTGCGTCAGCAAATGTCGTTTTGTTTGGCTTGAAGGGCGGAGATCCGCAGATTGAGGCCCAAAGAGTGACGCCGAACGACCAAATGTCGGCTCCGTAGTTGTAAGTGGAGCGATACACCTCGGGCGCGCAATATAGGAGCGTGCCGCAGAAAGTCAGTTGGTCGGGACCAGGCGAGCGCTCGATAAGTCTAGCAAGGCCAAAATCGGTGAGCTTGAATTTCGGAGGATCTTCGCATGCGACGAGAATGTTTGCGGGTTTGATGTCCCGATGAATAACGCGACGGGTGTGAAGATAGTCTATTGCGTCCAGCATTTGGGCCGCGAGTGCCTTTGCTTGATGTTGATTCAGTTTACCGCCGTACGTATTGAGAAACCCGGACAAATCTCCGTACGGCACATATTCTAACAAGATGGCAACATGATCGTGAAACCGACGATAGTCATGGAAACAAACGATGCGCTCATGTCTAATGCTCTGCATAATTGGAATCTCGCGTTCATCTGCACGACCAGCGTCTAGCCGAACCTCCTTGAGAGCGTACACACGGTTTAAAGACTTTATCTCCACCAGATACACCTTTCCCATGTTGCCCTCCCCTATAAGTTCTTTGCTGTGTTCGTCAACCAAAGTGGGCCAGTCATCAGGTAGGTCTGGGATCGCATCGCTCGTGATCTCGCTGTTCGAGCGCTCTTGAGAAGTTTCTCGGAGGCTGTCTTCCGTGAGTTGCGTAGTTGCTTGGATGACTTGTCAGCTAGTTACCACAAGTTGGGTTATGTCTCTTACCTGGTCCAATCGTCTGCGTCACAGAGCGCTGTGTTGCTCGTGATAGCCCAGCGGCATTTCGTTTTTTAAGACCACTTCCCACGCCTGTAATGCGATGCACGGCCTCGGTTCCTTCGACGAACTGCGGAGTCGGCTTCGCGTGGCGTTTGATCTGAAGTCCGTCAAGCTTCGGACAGGCCTCCTTCAACTCTTTTAAGAATCTCAACCAGTTTCGTTGCAAGGCCGTCTCGTCAGAAGCTTTCAGTGGACCAGGTAGGCGAAGCTGCAGACTGATTGGCCCGGCCCGTACAATCATGCCTTTGGGAAGGAGAGACTGTGCCAATCCCGGGGTCATTTGGACGCCGTCCACGATTATGCCATTGTCAGATAGACAGTATAGCTCTAGACACCGCTCCTCGGGCGTAGAAATGTCGAACTGGACGCGGAAATGCTGGCCGCTAATGCCCCGACTGTTGTCCTCGTCGATGAGCACATCGCAGCGCTCTTCGTCGGAGCCGAAGACGAGGCCTCTGCTGATCGAAAAACGTCTCTGCGTCTAAAGTGAATCCCAGAAGTTTGGGAGAGCCGTCAGAGTAAGCTGGCGTGCCTGCCCTGTCGCTCCACTGAGTTCTGGGGCGCTTCGCGTCCTGCACAAGATAGTGTGCATTGTGATTTAGAAGAAAGGCGTGCTCAGCTCTTG
>JANNON010000537.1:0-2853 GCA_031399105.1 Blastocatellia bacterium
GAGGCGAAGGAGTTCATCTTTAGCGGACGCATCGTGACGCGTGTGAGTTACAAGAATGGTGGCGAGCCGTGTGAGCGAACGGGCCAGATGACTTTTAAGATAACCGGCAAGAGGAAGTACTGGCGCTTGCAGGAGATGCGGAGCCCGTGTGATGAGACGACGGATTATGTTGATATCTTTCTACGGTAAGAAGCGAGCAAACAGCAGACAGCGAACAGCAGACAGCAGACAAGGAGCTTTGCACAAGGGCCGTCATGATATTGCCGCTGGAGATCCCGTCTCATTCACCCCAACCTTCAGGTTGGGGATCATCAGCCAAATAAAACTTAGGAAACCATTGAAATGGTTCACGGTGGCACTGGAGTACGGCCATCCCCAACCTCAAGGTTGGGTGAATCAGACGAAGGCCTCGAAACGAAGTACCGACTTTTTGTGCAAAGCCTAGACGAGCGTTATTCACCGCCCTCGCTACGGCTGTTGATAACTGACCACCCGCAACTCGGCAGAACTCGGCTCGCTTTTGAAGACCAGCACTCCTTCCACGCTGGAATGAGCAGGAATGAAATCAAAAGTGGTTGCAGATGTTTGTTCTTCGCCCGCTTCTCTTACACTTCCTTCAACTGTTACCTGCGCGCCCGTCGCATCACCTTCGTTGGTGACGACTATCGGCAGGTAGTAGTGGTCCGCTTCAGTTCGAATTGGTTTTCGATCTATGCGAAAGCGGGCCGGCTGTTGGGACGGGCTCAGCCACATTGCGATCACCAGGCTGACCACTCCCGCCACCAGCACCAGGGAAATGACCATTGATACCCACTCGGCAGTCGTTCGCGGTGCCTCACTCTTCTTGTTCGTCTTTCTAGTCATAGGGCCAGCCTTCCCGCCGCTCCACCGATTGTCGCGGGCAGTCCCAGCACAATCGTGTAACTGATCCATTGGCTCAGCGGGTCGCCCACGCGCAGTAATTGAAATAACCAAAGCATGAGTAAAGAGACCGTTAACGAGACTAAGTAGGAAGCCAGTGTTTCGCTGATCGGGCTCTGAAAAAAGCCCGGATGTGATCTGCGCACCTGCTGGGCGCCGAAGTTCGCTTCAAATACGATGATGTACGAGATGACTAAGGACCAGCCGATAATCAACAACAACCAGGCTGATCCGAGCGAACTCGCAATCATTGGAATCTCATCGGTGGGGGCTATCGAAGAAGCAATAATCACTGCTCCGAGAGCTGTAGCGCCCGCGTCAGCCAACGTTCCTCGCCAGGCGTGGTCGTGCCATTGATGCGCGGACGGATCGGCTTCACTCGCGGGCGCGGCGTTACCTTGCTCCCGGTTCAAAAGCACATGGTTGGCGATTCCAACTCCTATGCTGAATGGCAATGCCTCGGTAATGATGCGTCCCATCGTCGTCTCGAGTCCGGTGTCTAAGGTGACGACACCAATCAGGACCAGGCTGATGGTTGCTGTCAGCAGGGCGATGGCCAGCGCTTCCAGGCTGTCAGTAAATACACGCAACCAAGTGCGTGACTGTTTAGCGCGAAAGCCGCCTTGCAAGTCGAGTAGGATGAGGGCGCCATACGCCAGCGCCAGTAATAGGGCCATCCGTGGCGGCGTGGTGAAATTTCCCTTCCACCAGACCTCCATCGTATACAAGAATGGCGCACCAAAGAGGAATGCGCCTGCCGTGCCGCGCAGCAAATCATCCAGCTCGGTTCGCCACGGCGATTGGCGATTGGCGTTCGTCATAAGTTACCTTACTGACTGCTTAACTTCATGAGTTTGGCATAATAGGTTCGACCGGTGCGAGCAGGCAATCTCCAGCAACGCCTGAAAGGACGTTGAAGCATTTGCGAGGCAGGATACGTTCCGCTCCTCCAGAGCGGGAAAATCTTTTGGAGCTTGCTTACTATGAACATTAATTCCCTACGGGACGACGGAGCTGATGGTAAACCTGTTAAGAAACAAGAGTTGACGGTGGTTTCATATCGAACAACCGATCGTAAGGAGGTCTGGCCCTGAAAGTTATTCACAAACTTTTTGCTGTCGGTTACTCAGCAATCATAGCTCTATTCATTTGTTGCGCACTCGCGCTGATTTTCTTTGCCGTACTTGAGTTGTGGCACGGAATCAACCCGATCGCCGGTTTACCATTGAGAGATCGGTTTAACGCCGTTCTTGAAAGCATCGGCCTGCTGACCATCGCGGTAGTTGCTCTCGAACTCAGCCAAACGATTCTTGAAGAGGAAGTGCGGCGGGAGGTGCAGGTCAGCTCGCCCACCCGAGTGCGGCGATTCCTGTCCCGGTTCATGGTGGTAGTCGTCGTCGCGCTATCAATCGAGACTCTAGTGGCTGTCTTCCAATTCGTTCATGAGGACACATCACGATTGATCCAGGCCGCTTCGATCGGTGTCGCGGCGGGCGTGTTGCTGGCCGCGTGGGGCGTATTCATCAGATTGAACAAGAGTGCGGAAGAGTTAGAGCCGGAGGCAATGGAAAGGGCCAAGAGTGAAGACCAGAAGATTGAGTAAGTTGCGCTTTCAATAACTGAGATTGTAGGGGCGTCACGCCGTGGGCGCCCCTTTTGTCGGAGAGTCATCGTAATGAAAACGAGGGGCGTCCACGGAGTGACGCCCCTACAATCTCAATTACGCTATTTCAACTCCGGAATGCGCGCCAACGCGTCAGGAGGACAACGATCGATAGTGATTTCACTTTCAAGCTCATGCTCAAGAAGTAAGTTCGCGAAGATTGGTGGCGAGACGCCAAATGCGCAGCGAGATGAAGTCAGTACCACCGCGGGGGTGGGGGTGGGGGGGGGGGGGCGGCGCCAATGGGCGGAGAAATAAACCCCACCCCC
>JANNON010000545.1:0-4842 GCA_031399105.1 Blastocatellia bacterium
TTGAAACAAGCGGGCACGCTTTACATCCTCGCGATTGCTGTTAATAAGTATGCCAATCCGCAGTTTGATCTGCGTTACGCCGTAGCAGACGCTACTGACTTTGCCGCTGAACTTCAGCTCCAGGAAACAAAGCTTAAGCACTTTACTCGCACGGAAATCATTCCGTTGCACGATGCAAAAGCGACCAAGGTAAACATCCTTCGTGCCTTGACTGATCTCGCGGCACAGATCAAACCCGAGGATGCTTTAGTCGTATATTTCGCGGGACACGGCACGGCGCAACAAAATCAGTTCTATCTGATACCGCATGATCTTGGTTACCTTGGACCGCGCAATAATGTCGATGCGGCAGGCTTATCTTCCGTTCTCTCGCACAGTATCTCTGACCGTGAATTAGAGCGAGCGTTTGAAGGAATCGATGCGGGACAGTTTCTACTGGTGATTGACGCGTGCAACTCGGGACAGGCGCTGGAAGCGGAAGAGAAACGTCGTGGTCCGATGAATAGCAGGGGATTGGCGCAGTTGGCCTATGAGAAAGGGATCTACATTCTGACTGCGGCGCAGAGTTATCAAGCAGCGCTGGAGCCTTCTGACTTGAAACACGGGTTGCTGACGTATGCGCTGGTAGAAGAAGGATTGAAGAAAGGGGCCGCAGATGCCGAGCCAAAGGATGGCACGTTGCTGGTCCGAGAGTGGTTCAGTTATGTCATGACACGAGTGCCGCAAATGCAGGAGCAACGGATGCGTCAGGCCAGCGAAAGTGGACGGCAGCTGGTTTACGTTGAAGGCGAAGAAGCAACCGATGCAGGCAAGCGAAACGTGCAGCGTCCGCGTGTGTTCTATCGCCGCGAACTCGAAGAGCGACCGTTTACAGTAGCGAAGTTTGCGGTGGAGTAGGTCGTAAGTCTCAAAGTCCCAAGTCTCAGGTCTGGGATCTGAGATCTCAAATTTCAGATCTCAGATATCTCAGATCTCAAAGAGAGAAACTTGAGAGCAGAGCCGTAACCTGAGACCTGAGACCTGAGCCTTCATCTGCTGTAGCGGAGGGGGACGGTGATCATGATTGTGTTCTTGTCTTTACTGCTGAGGCGATAGATTGTTTGCGGGGTTGGTTCCTCTTGAGTGAGCAATCGTGAAGATCCCTTCGCACTCGCTTCCATCTCAACCGTCGTCCAGCTCTTTCCCGCACCGCCGTCCATTTCAAATCTCTCCGTCCGGCTGGACCATGCTTTCTCCCAGGCTTCCACGTCAGATCTTGAAATCATTAGCGGCTTGTCCGTAATCGGCAGGTTGAGCGGCGCCGAGGTAACAATGATGCTCAGCACCTCCGCGACCTGATCGCCCCTGCCGAGAGTGGGTATGAGTGTGAAATAACTCGGGTTGTCTTCCTGAGCGGGAATATCAATCAGCTTTCCGGCTCGCACCTGATTATCACCGCCACGCGTGCGCAGCGTCGGAAAGATTAAGTAAGGATCGCCGAACGAGCCATCAGCATTCTGTTCGCGATCGACGACATAGAGATAACCGGCGCGGGGTGATTCAATACTGATTCGCACACGCTCGCCGACCTTCAACGGCGTATCTGCTTCAATGCGTTGCGGCGTCCACTCGGTACGTTGCGCATTCTCCATGACCAACACGCGCGCACTGCCGTCGTCACCGATTGCGGGCCGCAGACGCCAAATCGTAACGCCGATTTCACTGGTCGTTGCGATTGAAGGTGAAGCGGTCAGCACGGCCGGGGACTTGCGCGTGTAGCGCGGCGCTTTGACAGTCACCGCTGGCTTAGGCCTTCGCGGCGGCGGCGGCGTCTTGGCTTGCGGATTGGCTGGTGTCTTGATTGGTGTCTTGGGTGGTGGTTTGGTGGCCGATTGAGTGGGGCGCGCCTTTGTGAATTGATCAAGCACGATCTGGCGTGCGCCATCGTCTTGCGACTGTGCATTGGCGGCTCCGGCCGAGAGGGCGACGGTGCAGGCAATGCTCTTGGCCAACTTTAACGTCATTCGGAATGGAGTTCCATGCAAAGCAGTCATAGTTTTTGAGTTTGCAGAAGTCAGTACCGCTCGGAAGCGTTCTCCACTAATTTACACGCGCCATCTTGCAAGCAATGATTACGGCTTCGATTACATTGGCTGTGACATCAACGACCGGAGTGTTCACGAATATACCCTGCCCGCCGCGCGACGTGTAGTACAGGACTAACCGTTCCTTAGCCCCGCCAACAGGGTGTAGATAAAAATTGACGTGCGGTGGTTGAAACGCCGATTTGCCGCTTTCGACGCGGCGAATTTCTGAACATTGAATCGTCATGTTCTTTCGGTCGTTCTTTTCAGATCGTTTCTTCACTTCAAACGACAACACACCCGGCGCCACTGTCAGCGATCCTTCGGTGCGACCAGCGTCATTCACGTCAAAGATGCGAGTATTCTTTATTCGGTTTTCTTCTTCAGCAACCACTCGTGCGCTCTCTCTCTCCCTGGCTTCGGTTTCGAGTGAGGCAATGCGGCTGTTTGCCAAATCCACGAAGAGTCCGTTCGGGAACTTGGTTATATAAGCACGAATATCCGAGGGACTTTTGCTGTCTTTGATCGCGTTCCAATAGGTCATCTCCAGCGAGTTTGAATCAACATTACCTGCCGATCTGACGGGCTGTGCCCGGGATTTGGCAAGCGCGGCAAATTGCCCATCGGGATATTTGTCCAGGTAGGCTTTGAAGTCGTCGGGGTTATTGCTGTTCTTGATCGTGTCCCAATATGCGAGCTCGATGGCGGCAGGATCCACCATTGCTATGTTAGGCGTGTTGGGATCGTTGGCCATTGACGCAGAATTGGTCACGGCGACGACTAACTCGTCAGCGCGATAGCCCTCGATGATCGCGAAGGGTCTCTGTTGTTTGGTTGAGCCCAGATCAACCGCGATTCTTTTCGGCACATTGTCCTGAACATACTTCACTAACTGCGAAAGTGTGATTTCCCCCTTGTCGTTTGCCGCCGATCCTTTCAATCCTTCGACGATGGCCCAACTAAAGTAGCCCTGTTTTTTCTCGGTGTATTCGTACGCTCGTTGACCGATGCCGGTGGCATACACGGTGGCGAATGCCTGCACTTCGCGATTACGCACATCAAAACTAAAAGCACTGGTGTACACATTACTTAGATTGTTCGGTGCGTCGGCGCGGCCGCCAGGATCGTTACGACAAGCATCAAGCAAGACCACGACCTGTGCGACGCCAGTTTGTTTGATCCGCTCCTTCACGCGATTGATACTGATCGCTGTCTCTTCGAGAAACGAAATCTGGTCGCTGATCTGCGCGTCAGACGGCAACAGGAAAGCCTGCCCTTCTCGTTCCATTCCATGCCCCGCAAAAGAGACCAACAATAGTCCGTCTTTCGGGACTGCAGTGCTGAGATTCGACAAGCGACGCAGAATATTCACACGAGTCGGTTGCCGTTCAAGCGGTTGACCGGTGGACAACAGAATCACCTGGTCCGGTGGAAAGCCTGCATAGCGGACGAGCGCATCCGCAATCAACCGCGCGTCGTTGTCTGAGCCTTTAAGTGGGCTGATCTGCGGATCCTGGTACTTGTCCACTCCGATCACCAGCGCCCAACGCTTCGCGCTTACAGGCAAGGCCTTGACCTGATCTGGCTGAGATTGAGAGGCCGCCACCGTCGCAGTCGCGGTGGGTTGGTTGTTCAGCGCAGGAGCTGGAACCGCCGGAGCTACTTGCTGCAATTGGCGACTGACCGGCTCGGTTTGTTGAGCAGTCGAAGCTGAAGTGTGAGGCGCCGCGACTGTTGTGGTTTCAGTTGGACTCGCCGATGCAGGTTGAGTTTGCGCGGAGGAATTTGCCGGCGATGGTTGAATTGAAGTAGACGTTGCGGTTTGCGAAGTCTGCGACTTTGCTGTTCTCGGTACCGCGCTCGAGGCGTTCTCGTTGGTCGTCTGGATCTCTTTCTCTAACCGCCGCGCCAACTTTGGATCGATGGTCGAAAGCTTTTTTAGTTGTTCGTTCGCCGCGTCAGCTTTGCCGAGTAACGCGTATGCCTGGCCGAGACCAAAGTAAGCATCGGCGTAGTCTGCTTGCAGTCGGATCGCATTCTTGAAATAGGCAACCGACTTTTCAAAATCGTCACCTCTCAAGTATGCGTAGCCGATGCCGTAATGAGCTTCCGCAAAACCGGGATCTATAGCAGTCGCCTTCACAAGGGGCGCGAACGCTTCACCATGACGGCCCATCGCGTTGTAAGCAAATCCGAGGTCGTGTTGTGCTTGCGCATCGTTCGGCGTGAGGCGCACTTGCTCTTTGTAAGCCGCGATGCCCTGTTCCGCATTTCCACTGCTCATGTATGCATAGCCCAGGCCGCCGTGCGCTGGCGCGTAGTTGGGATCCAAGCGAACCGCGAGCTTAAAGACGTCGATGGCTTCCGGCCATTTCGAGTCGTCCAGAAGTTTTTCTCCCTCGGCAACGATTCCGGCGGCGCGACTGGTGGACTTTGGGCCAGTCCGCTTGCCACGCTTTTGACCATAAGTTGGTTGGAATCCCGGAGCGATCAGTGCAGCCAGGACAGTAAAAACAATGAGTAGGTGGATCGACTTTGCTATGGGGGCAGCAGCCTTCATGATTTACTCCAGGATTACCTTCGATGCAGGAGGGCCGAATTGTCTGGAAGCTCGGCGCGGGAACAGCGGCACTAATCTATTGCCGCCTAAGCTAGGCCTCGTGGGCAATGGTTGTCAACGATTTCCGGACCCACTTCATGCTCAGAAGTGAGAAACGTCCAATCGAGCCGGGATTCCCGGGAAGAGTTCCCCCTGCCATTAATTTGCAAGTCAGGAAGG
>JANNON010000558.1:0-4007 GCA_031399105.1 Blastocatellia bacterium
AAAAGTCATCAGGTCAGTACCACCTCGCGGTAGCGGGTGGGGGCGCACTAACGTGTTCTTTGGGGGTTTATGCTCGACTCAACAAAACACCCCACCCGCTACCGCGAGGTGGTACTGACTTCATGACACCTGATCGAATCGCGAATGAGCAAACTGCATCACTCCCTATCTAGCTTGATGAGTTGACTTGAAGGTGAGTGGTTATGAAAGAGCGGGGCCAGGGTCCACCTTCCTGACAGCGAGACTTCCAAACTTGTATAAGACTTTCAGGCTCGTCGGCTGATTTGGGAAGTCAGTGGTTGTGACACTTGAATGGACAGGATTTTTAAGAAGCCTCTGATCTATTGTTGAGAGCGCGGACCCTCTTCGCCAAACTTGCGTTGCCAATCTTATTTGCCCATGAATTGAAAGCGACAGTTGCTTTGATCCACCGCAGTTGCTCCACATCCTCAAACAGAGGCGCATCTATTCTTAAAGTTGCCAAATCTTTAAAGAGCAGTGCCAGCTCCAATTTCTCGCCTAACACCTCTTTCGGAAACTGCTCGATGTAACCGTAACGGTTTATCAGCGAGGCGGCGGTCTTGGCTCCCAAGCCCGGAATTCCCGGATAACCATCGGCGGCGTCACCCACTAAGGCCAGATAGTCAGGAATGAAAGTGGGCGCGACACCAAACTTTGCGCGAATAGTTTCGGCGTCTCTGATCTGGCCGCTGCGGCGATCAATCTGGACGACACGCTCATCGACTACGCATTGTGCGAGATCCTTATCTGGTGTCCAGATACATACTTTTTGCACCTGCTCATCCTGGTTTGCCAGGTGTGCCGCGGAGGCAAGCGCATC
Organism: Blastocatellia bacterium; assembly: GCA_031399105.1. Lineage (GTDB taxonomy): Bacteria > Acidobacteriota > Blastocatellia > Pyrinomonadales > Pyrinomonadaceae > PSRF01. Next base: position 842 of record JANNON010000558.1, read on the forward strand.
ATCGGCTTCCAGCTCCACCATGGGCCAGACGGTCACTCCCATCGCAGTTAGCGCTTCCTCGAGCGGGTGAAACTGGGCCAGCAACGCGCGCTCGATCCCCGCACCGGTTTTGTAACCTGGCCAGAGACGATTCCGAAACGATTCGATGATGTGATCCGTGGCGACTCCGATGTGAGTCGCGCCATCCTCGATCATTTTTACGACGGTACCGAGCACGCCTGAGACTGCTCCGAGCGGGGGATCGGTTTTCTGGAAGCGGCGGATGCCGTAAAAATGACGAAAGAGTTCGTAGGTTCCGTCGACGAGGTGAACAATCATGCAGTGGACTCTACTCCTGGGATTCTGAGAAGACGATCCACAGATTACACAGATTTCGAAGATTAAAGAATACAGGTTGAGCGAGCGGCGCAAGTGGCAACTCGCATCTCGTTGAGCCGCTAAGTGCAGATGCTCTGCTTAGTGGAGTTCTTCCTTCAATGCCTCTATAAGCACGTCCACCGCACCGCGTCGCTGCACCGCCAGACGCAAATACTGTTCGCTGGAGCCCAGCTTATTGCTGCACTCACGAACCAGCAATCCATATTGTGTCAGCAGCCGATCGCGAAGTGCGCGTCCCGAGACGCCGTCTGGCAGCTCTACGAACACGAAGTTTGCGTGAGAGGGAAACACCCTAAGGCCTGAAACCCCTTCGAGTTGTCGCGACATGTAATTCCTATCGGCAGCTGCCAACTCGAAGCTTGCGCGATACTCGGCTTTGAACTGGGTCACATGCTTGAGCACAAACGCCGCCAATCCATTAACGTTCCAAAAGGGTAATTGAGCACAAATTGTCCTGGCTCGCTCTGTCTTTGCGACGGCATAGCCCAGTCGTACGCCATGCCACCCAAGTGATTTTCCCAGACTCTTTACTACGATTAGGTTCTCGCGCTTGGTGGCTAGTGTTGCCGCACTCTCGAGGATTGAGAAATCGATAAACGATTCATCGATCACAATCGCGGAAAGGTCCTCCAGCGCGTTTGTAAGAGTCGTCACCTCAGTCAAGGTTAGTCCGGCGCCAGTGGGATTGTTGGGATTCGAGATTATGAGCGTCCTCGCGCCAGTCTCCCGAACCCGCTCAACGATCTCATCCACCTCGAGTCTGAAATCATTAGCAGGTTGCCGCTGAATCGTGTGCAGTGGTACGTGCAACTCTTCGGGAAGGTCGGTCCAACGACTGAAGGTTGGTACCGATGTCAGAATTGGACCTTCCGCGTGTTGGCAGAGCAGTGTGATGAGTTCCGTCGAACCGTTTCCTGCGACAATCGATTCAGATGCGGTTCCGGTCAATTCGCTGATGTATTGCTGATGGACATCGGCATAGTCTGGATAGTATCTCAGCACCGCATCGAGATCCTTGTGGATCATTGCTGTGAGTTCGCGAGGAGGGAAGTGCAGGTTTACCGGTATGCAGAAATCCAGGATCTCGCGGCGATTAGTGAGCGCGCTTTGGACCGTAAAGAAAGAGGGGTTGTGCGAGCGGACCTTGAACAGTTCGGCGATTTGATCGCTTTCCATAGTTACTCTCCATTTGTCAGTAATTTGACGTTTGGGAGAGTCGATTTCTTCCGCTTGATATGTTTGTCGAACGGAGACTTGTAGCTAGAACGCTGTTTGGCGGGAAAACTTGCGGCGAGAAATGCGAAGCCTTTTGAGTGCGCCGGCTTGTCGGCGCTTTCTATTACTGCCAGCCGCCATCTCGAACAAATGAGAGGAGACTGAGTTGGGATGAAAAGCGCCGATAAGTCGGCGCACTCCAAAGGCTCCGCATTTACCAGGATTGAGGTTTATAAATCCACGATCGTCTTGAAGCCGCCGTAGGCCATGCGCTTCATGTCGAAGGGCATCGCCTTCGGATCCATCATTGCTGCGAGTCGAGGATCCTTCATCACCTTGGCATTGACACGATCACGATGAGCGCGTGACTTATACACGATCCACGAAAAGCAGACGGTTTCATCGGGCTTGGCCTTAGCGGTGCGCGTGAAGGGCACTCCAAACTTCACCTCAAGATCATCGCCGACGCACTCACGGTATTCGAGCGCGCCGTGCTCACGCCAGATCTTTCCCGCTTTTTGGGCGATGCGGCGATAGGCGTCAAGGTGTTTCTTCGGAACTGGCAAGACGAATCCATCAACATACGGCATTTGAGAATCTCCTTCTTGGAATGAATTGAATTAGCGAATCAGCTTTCCTGGCCCACAACGAATCTGAACTATGTTTAATGTCAGATGGCAGATGTCAGATGCTGGATGTTGGTCAGTTGTCAGTGGTCCGTTGTCCGTGGTCAGTCGTGCATCTGTGCCCGCCTGTCGAGCATGTCGAGCGAACAATTCCTTAAACGATTCGCTAAGAGGACAACTGACCACGGACAACTGACCACGGACCACGGACAAACTGACTAACATCCAGCCTCCAACATCTGACATCTACTTTCTTATCGGAATCAGCGCTCGAACTCTCTGATCCCGCAGCCACAAACCGCCCCAAAGCAGGACGCCAAAAATAACCGGAAAGACTATGGGGAAAAGACCTCCACTCACGCGCACGTGAGTAGCCACCGCGCCACCGAGATACCCAGTCAGAAGAATCGCGCCGAGCAGCGAGGTTGCCGGGATCACGTAGAGTACCGTCGCGGTTAAGAGGACCACGCCGAGGCCGATAATAACGCTTTCCGGATATCCGAGTCCCACCGTGGCCTCAACCACCGGCGCAGGTTTGACGAGTTTCATTATCCCGTCGACCAACAGCAGCAGAGCCAGTAACCCACTGACTAAACGTCCGGTCCAAAGAGCACCTTTTGATGGAACGACGGTCTGAGTTTCCATGCGATCTCCTAGTCATTGATTTTTCAGACTGCAAATCCGCGAAGTATTTAGCACCGTTTTCGGAGCTTCTGCACAAAAAGTGCCCGCATGAAATTGCCGCAGGAGGCTGTGTCTCATTCACCCCAACCTTCAGGTTGGGGATCGCCCTCCAGTGCTACCAGAACCATTTCAATGGTTTCTAAACGCAAGCTCTGTTTTGTTAACCATAGGAAACCATTGAAATGGTAACAATATACTTGGCTCATCAATGTCCGACATGCTTCAGCTTGTCGTCTGGATTGGGAACTCTCAATGTGCATTAC
>JANNON010000579.1:0-2747 GCA_031399105.1 Blastocatellia bacterium
GGTGGTCTTGAGAAATGGAAAGCGGAGCGGCGTACCGTCTCAACCGCCCCGGTTGCGACGATTCCAGTGCTCTTCACGCCGCGAGTGCACGCCAGCGCCGTTACCAACCTCGATGTTGTGCGCGACCTGTCGTGGACCGCGACGAACCTGACCTCTCCGAGCGTGGTATTGATAGACGCCCGCCCAGTTGAAGAATACACAGGAACCAGACCAGGTGAAGGCGTGCCGCGCGGCGGCCACATCCCAGGCGCGGCGAATGTCTTCTGGATGCAGAATGTAGTGAGCAAGGAGAATCCGGCGCTCCGATCTCCGGCGGAGTTGCGCAGGCTCTACGAAGAAGCAGGCGCGGCGAAGGGTCGCACAGTTGTGGCTTACTGTCGCACCGGCGGGCAGGCGTCGCACGCATACTTCACGCTCAAGTATCTTGGGTTTGATGTCGTGATGTACGACGGGTCGTTCTTCGAGTGGAGCAACACGGAAGGTACGCCGGTCATCGCGGGAAGCAAGCAAAAGTGAACGGTGGGATTCGCAGCGAGTTCCTTTCGTTCACGCTCGATGTCCGCCTGCTCGTTTTCTGATTGAGAGCTGACCGAAACATACTCACCCGCCGCCATGGACTGGGACCCCAGCAACCAGGACGGCAACACCTACCACCAACACACCGCTATGGGTTGCATTCGAGGCTGCCACCCTACAATTAGACTTGCGGTCGAGACGATACCGTCGTTTGCGCCCACCGCAGCGCCGCCAGCCCGAATGGGTGCGTGATTTGGCCCAGGGGCTTGCCAGATACACGTCATTAATCCCCCTCAGTCACTCGCCTTTCCAGATTGGGGTGAGCGTTGCTCTCCATCTTCTTTCGCGAAGCGCCGATTGCGTGTGCTGCTCACGCCGATTTACCCGACTGCAATCCTCGGACTCATATTTGCCTTTGTACATATGTTGGTTTTACCAAGGACTGGCTTTGTCCAGGAAGCGAACTCCATGGGAAGGGGATATCACGATGAAAACACTACAGATACTCGGAACTGGTTGTTCGAACTGTAAGAAGCTCACTGAACAGGTGGAGCTAGCCGCAAGAGAACTCGGTATCGAACACCAGATAGAGAAGGTCACTGACATGCAGGAGATAGCCTCCTTTGGCGTGATGAGGACGCCCGCTTTAGCAGTCGATGGGCAGGTCAAAGTTGCAGGGAACATCCCTTCGATAGAAGAACTCAAGAGGTTGATAGCGTGAACGCGGACCAACTTCTCCTGGAGCGACCTCTTCAGTCAAAGCGGCAATGGTCATGGCCTTCGCGAAATGTTCTGCTAATGATGCTCGCGCTGGCTGGCTGGTGGTTGCTTTACGGCCAGCTGCATTTCCTCTCATCCTGGGTAACACATAGTCTGCTGAGGCTGAACTCAACTACGCATTTCGGTTCCGCGGTGGAGTTCTTCATCTATGAGGTGCCGAAGGTTCTGATGCTGCTGGCCCTGGTCGTCTTCGGGGTCGGGATGCTTCGCTCGTTTGTGACACCAGAACGTACTCGCAAGATACTAGCCTGCAAGCGTGAGTCCGTGGGAAACGTGCTGGCCTCAGTGCTCGGGGTGTTCACGCCTTTTTGCTCCTGCTCGGCAGTGCCCTTGTTCATAGGGTTTGTTGCCAGCGGTGTACCGTTGGGCGTCACTTTTTCTTTCCTGATCGCGGCACCGATGGTCAACGAGGTTGCGCTCGTGTTGTTGTTTGGTCTTTTCGGATGGCGTGTCGCCGCTCTCTATTTGATCACCGGGATACTCATCGCGATCGTCGCCGGATGGACGATTGGGCGCTTACACATGGAAGAGTATGTTGAGGAGTGGGCCTTGAAAGCGCACGTCGGTTCAGATCCAGAGCTCGAGGTGGGCTTAAGCTGGGATGATCGCATCAACAGAGGTCTGCAGGCCGTCCGCGAGATCGTGACCAAGGTGTGGCTGTATATCCTAATCGGTATTGCTGTTGGCGCAGGCATTCACGGGTACGTACCCGCGGATTTCATGGCGTCGTTCATGGGCAAGGGCGCGTGGTGGTCCGTGCCGCTGGCGGTCTTGTTGGGAATCCCAATGTACTCTAATGCGGCGGGTATTATCCCCGTGGTTCACGCGCTGATGGAAAAGGGCGCGTCGTTGGGGACAGTGCTGGCATTCATGATGTCCGTCATCGCGTTGTCACTTCCCGAAATGATTATCCTTCGCAAGGTTCTCAAGCTCCGGCTGATTCTCACTTTCGTGGGAGTGGTGGGCTTTGGAATTCTGATAGTTGGATACCTGTTCAACTTGCTGCTGTAGATGTCGATTTGGTTTGGCTAAGATTGGTAAAAGTACGCCCGATGCGCTCAGTATCGTGACAGGGCTTGGGTTTTCGCAAGCCCTGTCCTCGTCGCCTCCTGATGCTGCATTCACTACGTAGCACCAGTGAGCGGCCGCGAGCAAGGGCAACGACGAGACTCTTGAACTGATCAACCAGTAAGCGCCACGCGGGAGGCGAGTGAGCGGTTTGCTGCGCGTTGGGACTTTGCACAAAAAGTGCCCGCAAGGGGCGAGGCGAAGCAATCAGAACCGCGGAGCGCAGCGACCGGGCCGATTCGAAAGAAGCACGCAATTGGCTAGGTAGTTGAGCCCTTGAGCGGTCCCTTCTGCTTCAGTATTGTCCTGAGCATGCCGGCCTCTTCCCCCTGCAAGGAGCAGGGCCATGGACCGAACATGCTGCGCGCAATCGATTCTTACCG
>JANNON010000616.1:0-4881 GCA_031399105.1 Blastocatellia bacterium
GAGCGGTGAGACGAAACTGACGCAGGTTGTTCCCGGGCTTGGTGCTTCCTTTTCTCCCAACCAGAAGCTGACTATTTTTGCTGGCGTGCATCGGGGATTTGCACCGCCCCGCACCGAAGACATCATCAACAACACGACCGGCGGCAGTATTGATCTGGATCCAGAACTGAGTTGGAACTACGAGGTTGGGGCTCGCACCAGATTGCACTCGGCCGTCCGGCTCGACCTCACCTTCTTCCGAATGAACTACCAGAACCAAGTGGTTCCCGCGAGCCTCGCCGGCGGCGTCGGATCGACGTTTACCAACGGAGGGGAAACCCTACACCAGGGAATCGAACTCTCTGGAAGATTCGACACTGCGCCACTTCTCAGACGCCGCTACAACATTTATTTACGAGGTGCTTATACGTTCTTGCCCGTCGCCGATTTTCGAGGGCCACGTTTCAGCAGTGTTCCCGGTTTTGGAGCCACCAGCGTGTCGGGCAATCGCCTTCCCTACGCTCCCAGTCAATTGCTGAACGCGAGTGTCGGGTACGCACATAGCAACGGAGTCGATGCTTTTATCGAAACGGTCTACGTCGGATCTCAGTTTGCCGACGACCTAAACAGCATTAACCCAATTACCTCAAACGGGCAGACCGGGTTAATTCCCAGCTATGTGATTTCCAATGCAACAATTAACTACAACGTTGAAAGTCTGCACACCACTGTCTTCTTAACGACCAAGAATCTTTTCGACCGACTGTACATCGCCGATCGCGCACGTGGTTTGATCCCCGGTCCCGGCCGCACCGTGCAAGTTGGTTTCAAATTTACGTTTTAGCCACGTTCCACCATTTAGATAGGTGGGCTATGAGCTTTGCACCGGCCGGCTGCTCGAAGCCAACTCAAGGACTCTGCGTGCTTATTGACCCCCACTCCAATAGCTCATGACCAATGAGATGGCGCGATCCTCCGCCTCGTGAGTTATAATTCACGCGTTCCCAACAATTAGCCAGCAAACGACTGACCGCCTTCCAGGCGGAGGAGTAGTAATTCAATGAGCCCAGAGCGACTCGAGTATTTCCGCCAACTTCTACAGCAACAACTGCGTGAGCATACTGAACACATTCGCGAAGACCGCGCAGCAGCGTTGGACTATAGCGAGGACGGCGTGATGGACACGCCTGACATGTCGGTGATGGATGTCAGTAAAGAGTTGGCCTTTCGACTGGGCGAAAAGGAATCGCAAATGGTCGCGGATATCGACCAAGCCTTGTTGCGAATTAAGGAGGGCAACTACGGCACCTGTGCGCGTTGTGAGAAGCCGATTGATGAAAGGCGACTCGAGGCCGTGCCGACGGCTCGTTATGACGCCGCTTGTCAGCAGTTACTGGAGACCGCGCGAGGCGATGAGACGCCGTCTTTGTAGATATAGAAGTACTGAGTTCCGCTGCCGTCGTTGCAATTCAGAGATCTCAGATCTGAGATCGCAAAGCGCCTTACGCTTTCGGATGAGCCTTATCGTAAACCTCGATCAATTTCTCCATCGAAACGTGCGTGTAGATCTGCGTCGTCGAAAGACGTGCATGACCAAGCAGCTCCTGAATGTCACGCAGGTCGGCGCCGCTGTCGAGTAGATGCGTCGCAAACGAATGTCGCAGCGCGTGTGGGCTAATGTTGTGCATGCCGGCGCAGATGCGAATGTACTTTTCAACCATCCTTCCCACTGAACGGGTGGTAATACGCGTTCCCTGATAGTTAAGGAACACAGCAGCCTCGTCACGTATTGAAATTGGCGCCGCACTAAGGAAACGATTCCGCACCGCGATGTAATTCTTCAAGGCATCGCCCGCCGGATCCCCAAATGGCACTATCCGCTCCTTCCGTCGTTTGCCGGTCACGCGAATTAACTTGTTCTGAAAATCAATATCCGTCAGGTTGAGCTTCGTCAGTTCCGAGACGCGTGTGCCGGTCGCATAAAGCAGCTCTAGAATTGCGCGGTCGCGTTTCCCCAGATCGCCCTCCTCATCAGGCGTCTCTATAAACCTGATTGTCTCTTCGATCGAAAGATGTTTGGGTAGTTTTTTCTCGAGTCGCGGAGTCGAAACCAGCTTCGCCGGATTCATCTCGAGCAACCCTTCCCGCACCAAAAATTGAAAGAAGGTCCGGAGCGCTGCCAGTTTTCGCGCGACAGATGATTTCTTCTTCTGGGCAGTGTGCAGAGTCGCCAACCATTCGCGAATGGTGAGGTGATCGAGCTCTTCGATTGGTGGCGGATTCCGCTTTGAGCTGTTTGGATCTGCTGGGGAGAGATAGTCAAGAAACTGTTCGAGATCGCTCGCGTAGTTGCGAAGGGTATGTTCGCTGAGGTTGCGTTCGTAGCGAAGGTGTTCGAGGAACTGGGTGACGAGAGATTCCATGCTTAGGGTCTACCATTCACGGGCGGCGATGTTCGGCGCCTTTTGCGAATAATACCCTTTGCGCGTTCTGATCCGAACGTCTTTTCTCGTCTTCAGTCGCAACTCTATCCGGTGAAAGCGGCCATCGGGCGGTTGATCGCCGGGGTAATAGCTGAGCACATACTGCTGGGCCAGATCGGCGGCAATCTCATCGAACGCTTTCTCAAGATCGATCGTTGTCTTCGGCATATAAACGGCGCCCCCGGTTTGTCCGGCTAGTTCTTCCATGCGTCGCTCCGCCGCGAGCGCACGGAGATTCGCGCCCTCATAAAGCCCTGTTTGAACGATGAATATTTGGCAATCGTCGGCTAAGACCTTTGCCATCGCTTGAGCGAAATCAGCGCGACTGGTGGTCTCTACACCGTCCGACACGATCACTAACACGCGCCGGCCCCCGTAAGGTCGCAAGTACTTTGAGGCGTCGATGATGCAATCAAAGAGTGAGGTGGCGCCTTCCGGCCGACCAAAATTGATGATGGTCTGTTCCAGTTGGCCGACATCACGGGTTAAGGGTTGGGCCAAATAACTGTCGGTCTCAATCGAAAAGATCGCTGCCTCATCAGACGAACGCAACACACGGCGAAAGAAGTGCACTGCTGCGCGCTTCTCAAACTCGCGAGCGACACTAAGACTGCCGCTGTTATCGAAGAGCATAGCCATGCGAATCGGCGTTTCTGCGCGAGTCAATTCCGTTATCGACTTAAGCTGACCATCCACCCAAAGCTCAAAATCCGCGAGCTTTAGATTAGTGATAGCGTTTCCTTTGACATCAACTACCGATGCCGGAATTGGCACCAGCGTCGATGAAACCCGGATTACATCCGAGGCCTCAACCTCTTCACTGCTCTGTTTTTTAGTTTGTTTCGGAGGTTGGGAATCGCCATCGTTAGGTTTATTGGGATCGGCGACCGGGCTGGCGATGGATTTCGGCGCTTTCTTAGTTTGATCTTTTCGTCTGCCTGACTGAGCCCAAATCGCCTCAGATGAGACCAACGCGACCACTACGAGGAGCGCAGTAAACGGCACCATCCTGGCAAGGCAGAGTAGTTTCACTGAGCCACCACGCCCACAGTCGTCGCTTGATTTTGAATCGTCTGAATCCACTCGTCCCACTTTTTCAGCGCCAGCTCGACTTGAAGTTGATGTCGATCACGTTTTCTACGAATTCGCCGCCGATCTTGTTCGGCAAGTGGTTGTAATAAGGCGAAGGTGATGTTGACCGGTTGAAAATTTTTCGTTTGCGTATTTGAAACGTATCGAGCCAGGGCACCCGTCGCGCTTTCATGCGGCGCTTCAACCAATTCCTGCCCAAGAGCGCGGCGCGCGGCATTGGCCCCAGCCAACCACCCCATCGCAACTGATTCCACGTAACCCTCGACGCCGGTAATTTGTCCGGCAAAGAAAACACCGCGCCGGTCTCGCATCTCCATCGTGGGAGACAGCACGCGCGGCGAGCAGATGTAGGTGTTGCGATGAATCTGACCAAACTGCAGGAACTCGGCGTTTTCCATGCCAGGAATAAGCCGCAGCACCCTGGCTTGTTCGCCGTAACGTAGATGATTTTGAAAGCCGACAAGGCTGTATGCATCCGCCATTAAATTTTCCTGGCGCAACTGCACCGCAGCATAGGGTTCGCGTCCAGTTCGCGGATCGGTTAGCCCGACCGGCTTCATCGGACCGAAACGCAACGTATCGACGCCTCGGCGCGCCATCTCTTCGATTGGCAAACACGCTTCGAACCAACGCGTGTCCTCGAAACGCGCGAGCGGGACGCTCTTGGCCTCGATGAGCGCCTGATAAAAAGTGGCGTACTGATCCGCATCAAACGGGCAGTTCAAATAGTCGTCCCCACCCTTTCCATAACGGGCGGCCGCGAACGCAATCGAGCGATCAATCGAGTCAGCGGCGACTATCGGAGCGATCGCATCATAAAAGTAGAGTTGATCGCTACCCGTCAGTTTCATTATCTCCGTGGTCAATGCTTCGGATGACAGTGGTCCGGTGGCGATGATCGTGATTTCGTCGCTGGGAATGCGCTTCACCTCTTCGCGAACCAATTCGATGCCCGGCTCAGCTTCGATCTTTGCAGTTATGTATTCCGCGAACAGCTGCCGATCGACAGCGAGAGCGGCGCCGGCAGGCACTCGTGTCGCCAACGCCGCTTCCATAACTAGGGAGTCCACACGACGCAGTTCTTCCTTTAGTAGATAAGGCGCACTTCCGGGTTCATCCGATTTCAGTGAGTTTGAGCATACGATTTCAGCGAGCTTATCAGTGCGATGAGCGGGGGTTTGAGTGACCGGGCGCATTTCAAAAAGCCGCACGAAAACACCGGCTCGCGCGGCTTGCCAAGCGGCTTCGACGCCGGCGAGGCCACCTCCGATTACGTTTATTCTTGGATCACTCATTCGTATCACTGGGAGCGCGGACGGCCTCGTCC
>JANNON010000749.1:0-1764 GCA_031399105.1 Blastocatellia bacterium
CGTTCCTACCGCACCTTCGCGGCGGTGTGCCTTTAGAAAAACCAAGGAAAACCAAATGTCTCGCAAACCTCTGATTAACATCGCCGCCATGCTGGCTCTTGCCGCCAGCAGCGGCCCCGGCGCATTCGCCGCTGAAAACGCTGCCCTTATCGATATCCTCCAGCAAAAGGGCGTCCTCTCGAAAACCGAAGCTGACTCCGTTCGCGCAGAACTGACGAAAGGCACCGAGCCGGCCTCGAATATCAAACTGAATACCGCGATCAGCGAATTGAAGCTCTACGGCGACCTGCGTCTCCGTTATCAGTACGACAGCAAGGACGCGCAGCTTTTGCGCGACCAGGGCGGTGGAGCAAACGTTTCGCAACAGTCCCGCTGGCGCTTCCGTTTGCGTCTCAACGCGGATTTCAAATTGGCCGAAAGCGTCTTCGGCGGCATTGAACTACAGACCTCTCAGGCAGCCGACAGCGGGATGCAGACTTACGAAAATGGCTTCAACGATTACAGCATCTTCATCAGCAAAGCCTTCGTTGGGTGGAAGCCGAACGCGTGGCTGACGGTGACCGGTGGTAAACTTGGAAACCCCTTTTACAGCACCGAACTGACGTGGGACCCGGATATCAATCCGACGGGCGTTGCCGAGGTGATCGCCTTCCACAAACTGGGCGCCGAAAGCAACGAAGCGGCCGCTGGTTATTCGAAAGACGGAAAAGAGACCAAGGCGGTGGCTGCAGCAGAGAAGCCGTGGGAACTCTCGCTGGTGGCTGGTCAGTTTATCTATGACGACAATCGTGAGAGTGGCGGACCGGACAGCGACCTGAGCACCGATGCGTATCTCTTCGAGACGCAATTGATCGCCAGCTACAAGTTTGGCGGAACGAAGGTCACGTTTGCTCCAGCATGGTTTACCTACATCAACGGATCGCTTTCCGACCTCGATAATGCCAATCCTTTCGTGGATCCGGTGGCGGGTCTCGGGGGAACGCGCAATCTCAACCTGCTGCTTGCGCCGGGCGACATCAGCTTCAAGGTTGCTGGTCTCAAGACGAAGATCTACTGGGACTTCAGTTACAACCTCGAGGGGCGCAAACGCGTGGAGGATATTTATGGGCTCGCGAATGTCGTCGGAGCGCCGCAGCACGAATCAATCGACGATTTTGCCTACATGGTCGGCGTGCAATTCGGTGAGAACAAGAAGGCGGGAGACTGGGCTTTCTACGCCAACTGGCGACAAACCGGGCTCGGTGCGGTCGATCCAAATGTGAACGATTCGGATTACGCGCAGGCTGAGTTGAATACCCGCGGGGTCAAGGTTGGAGCAGTTTACAATCTCAGCGACTTTGCGAATCTCGGCGTTTCCTATGGCTACGCTTGGAATCTTCGGGACACGTTGTATGGCGGTCAGACCACGGGCGGGACGGCGATTGCGGACAGCAATGAGATCCAGGTGTTTCAGGTCGATCTCAACGTGAAATTCTAGCGGGCAAGCCCGGCTCATCGTTCTAGCTGAAGCGAGCAGAACCCGGCGTCAGAAATGATGCCGGGTTCTTTCTTTCCGGGCCGGGCCGCAAAAAAAATGGGAATTCGCACTTGCAAAGCCTACTAAGACAATAGACATAGTGGGCCACCAAGTAGAGAAACACACCAAGTCATTTCATGAGTTCTTCCATCACCTTTCGCCAATCTGCTTCCGCTCCAAGCCAGGAGGCCGAAGGAAACCCATCGCCAGCGTGGTTGAGCCTCGTCGCGGAGCGAGTTCGCACGATG
>JANNON010000771.1:0-2703 GCA_031399105.1 Blastocatellia bacterium
GGGTAAACCGCCCTTCCCAACCTGCAAATCGTCACTACCCAGATGTCTAACAGATGATCATTTCTATTGCACGGTCAGACGCACGCGAGGCTGTCTCTCAAGCACTCGCCCGATGATTTGATGTGTAAACTCTGCCATTTCGCGCTGGACCTTGACAGGTAGCTCTCGGGCGCCTGCCGCGAACACCGCCGGCGCCAGCTTGTGTGTGGATCGCAACTGCCCATGGAGACGCTTTGATAAGAGGTATCCCCTGCCTGAACTGCACGAGCTACAGTAAAGCGTTACATCAGCTCCGACATAGGCAGCGTCATCGATTTCAAACGCCCTTTGACAGTTCGCGCAATGGTTGAAGTCAGGGAGGAAACCCTCCAGCTTCAAAAGCCAGATTTCGAAGTAGCGCAGCACGGCTGGTAAGTCAGTGGGAGAAGATTCGATCGCTTCGATGCAAGCTTTCACCATCCGAAAGAGTTTCTCGTTTGGTTGATACGGTGGAGAAAACTCGATTACAAGATCACCCATGTAAGCGAGTGCCGTTAGCATCTCCGAATTCCCAAACAAGCTAAAGTGTGACTTTAAGATCTCTGCTTGCCGTAGGGAGATGAGTTCCTGATGCTCTTTCTGATAGCAGGATAGGTTGATCAGCGTAAAGGGCTCGAGTGAGGCGCCGAAACGGTTCTTAAGTCTCCGGCATCCTTTTGCGACGGCACGAATCAGGCCGACCTGTCGTGTGAGACAGACTACGATCTTATCGGCCTCTGCCAGGTTGTAGGTTCTGAGAACTAAAGCCTCAGTCTCAAGTAGACTCATCTCTTACCTAAGATGCAGATGGGTTTTTGGTGACCCTGAATCCAGAGAGTGGCGACGCGAGTCGACGGATGTGACAGCTCATCCGTCATTGTTTTCAGAGCGGAAGAAAGTAGAGAAGCCAGGCAAGCAGCAATCCGATGCCAATGAACTCCGCAAATACTTTTGCACCATAAAGCACACGCTCGCGATTATTGTCCTTAGCGACTGTGCCAAAGACGACCGCAGTCAACAAGGCAAATACCGTCAGGACTAGAAAATGTCTCAAGGTTTTCTCCCGGCTGAGATATCGAATGCATCGAGCATCGCAAGATAGTTGAGCAGTCCCGCAATTAGCAGGAACGTGTTGCCATACTCATAAGTGGCTCGTGCGGCTTGCGACGGATCATCGTTGAATCCTAATCCGGCAAACCATGAACCGAGGTAAAGGATGCCGGAGCCGATGTTGGCAATCATTGGGGGAATCTGAAGCAGCACGGAAGAGTTTGGGTCGCCTGGAGTCAGGCTAAACATCCTGCCCCCCATTGCGATTCCGGCGATGAAACAAACCCAGATAGCGCCACCAACCAGCAACGCTCGGCCCCATCGCCCCTGTAGTGCGTGACCCGCACCGGGCACTAACCAACCAAGAAAACCCATGGCCCAGGCCCTTCCGTCCGGGCTTTCAATCCTGTGTTTCGTATCGACTTCCGCTTTTGCCAAATTTCCTCCCGGTTGTCTGTCAAATTACTTTAAGTGTTTCTTTCGCGAGCAGTGTCATCTGATACGCCCAAACGCTCGGTTTGGTTTAGTCGTCCGGGAAAGCAAGTCCGAAAAGATGTCCAGTTAGGAAGGGTGGCTACACCCGCAGCGAGCACTAAAAGGCAGCGGGGTAAACCACCCTTCCCAACCTGCAAATGTTCCAATCGCGACTTTCGCCAAGCTCCGATCATCGGCCTCCATCGCTCACCGCTTACCTTAACGGTCGGCGCCACGACTCTTAAATCGAAGTCTTAAGATAAGGACTTATAGAGAAGGTACTCCTCACGTAACTTCTTAAACTCCGCCAGACCCGGTTGCCAGCTCTGCTCAATCTCTTCGACTGAAGTTCCCTTTTCAAGCGCCGTTCTCAGCGAGGTCGTGCCCGCGATTACGTCAAATGGGTTTCGGTCAAACACGTATTCGTAGGGAGGTTCTTTCCAGCGAAAGTCGTCTCGGTACATGTCGTAAGCGACCTTCACCATCGCAACCCCCACGATGACGGGTTCGAACACCTCCCTGTCAGTAACGTGAATCTGAACTCCGCCACAGCTTACATTTCCATGCTTCTGAAAAGTCGGCCGAAACACCGAACTGCGGAAGTACACGCCGGAAAAGCCAAGCGCGTTTAGTGCTGAGGCGTAGTCTTCTGGAACCACATAAGGCGCGCCGATCAGTTCAAAGGGGCGCGTGGTGCCACGACCCTCCGACATTTGAGTGCCTTCAAAATGCACTGTGCCGGGAAATACTGTTGCTGAATCAATCGTCGGGATATTTGGTGACGGGAACACCCAGGGAGCATCTGTCTGGTCCTGCCACAAATCGCGACTCCAACCCTCCATCGGAATCACTTCAAGATCACAGCCTATTCCAAAGTGTTCATTAAATAACTTCGCTAATTCTCCCAATGTCATTCCGTGACGAGTTGGGGTCGGAAACTGACCAACGAACGACGCCTGCTCGATTTCGAGCAAGTTGCCGCCCAACTGTTTGCCGCCGATAGGATTGGGCCGATCGCAAACGACCACTTTCTTCCCAAACGTTTTCGCGGCCCGCATGCAGTTGGCCATCGTGTACGCGAACGTGTAGATGCGACAGCCCACATCCTGCATGTCGAAAACCAGAACGTCCAGGTCGGACAGCATGGAGGCTGTCGGTTCG
>JANNON010000779.1:0-10131 GCA_031399105.1 Blastocatellia bacterium
CGCTGCCGCAATCGCCGCAGTTGTTCAAACAACTCTGCATGATTGCCGGGCTTGATAAATATTTTCAGATCGCGCGTTGTTTTCGCGACGAGGATTTGCGCGCTGACCGTCAACCGGAATTTACGCAACTCGATGTTGAGTTGAGTTTTGCCACGCTCGATCAGGTGTACTCGTTGATTGAAGGATTGTTTGCGCGCGTATTTCGATTGATCGGGGTGGATCTTCCAATCCCTTTTCCGCGCTACAACTTTGCCGAGGCTATGAACCGTTGGGGTTCCGACAAGCCGGACCTGCGCATTCCTGGATTGGAGTTGCAGGATCTCTCTGATGCACTTGCTGATACATCATTTCCGCCGTATGCAGCCGCGCTCGAAGGTGGCGGCCAGATCAAGGGGATTGTAGTTCCCGGCGGCGCGGCAATGTCTCGCAAGGTGCTAGACGAGTTGCAGGAGTTTGCGAAGCGCTATGGCGCCACTGCGTTGGCCTGGGCCAAGGTCGGTGAGGAGATCACTTCGTCACTGTTGAAGGCCCTGGGACCGGATCTGGTTCATACGTTGGCCCACAATGCTGGGGCCCGTGATGGCGACGCGGTGTTGATTGTCGCCGGAAAGCCAAAGACGGTCGCAGCCGCGTTGGGTGCTTTGCGCAACGAGGTGGCCCGTCGTGAAAAGCTGATTCCCGAGAAAGTGTACGCACCGTTGTGGATCACCGAGTTTCCGATGTTCGAGTTTCACGAGGAGGATGGGCGCTACTACTCGATGCATCATCCGTTTACTTCTCCGGTGGATGAAGATCTCGAGTTATTGGAACGCGCCGTGGAAGGCGGCGAGACCGAGTTGTTGGGACGCATTCGCACGAAGGCGTATGACCCCGTTATCAATGGCGTCGAATTGGCCAGCGGCTCGATTCGTATTCATCGTCGCGACGTTCAGCGGCTGGTCTTTAAAGCGCTCGGGATGACGACCGAAGAAGCGAGATCGCGATTTGGATTTTTCCTCGACGCGCTCGAATATGGAACGCCTCCGCACGGTGGCATCGCTCCAGGAATTGATCGTTTGATGATGGTGCTGGCCGGAACTGACAATATGCGGGATGTAATTGCGTTTCCGAAGACCGCCTCGGCCGCTGATCTAATGATTGACGCGCCTGGCGAAGTTGATCAGAAACAGTTGGAAGATCTGCATCTGAAGATTGTTGTGGAGGAATAGGCCGCGGATGCACGCGGATGCCACAGATCTGAATGAGCAGAAGAATACGAGTTCCTATTCAGATCCCTGTTATCCGCGTAATCCGCCGGCTAAACGGCTTCTCGAAAACATTTCTCAGCAATGATTAAGCTTGCCGCTTTTCAGCTCGAACGAATCTTCGCTCATGCTCGCGCTACCAATCCGAACGAGTGTTGTGGGTTGATAGGAGGTGACGACTCGCGCGCAAGAACCATCTATCCACTCCGCAACGTATCTCCCAATTCAGAAGTTGCTTACGAAGCCGCTCCGGAAGAGTTGTTCAACGCTCAGCGGCAGATGCGCGAGCAAGGCGAACAACTGCTCGCGATCTATCACTCGCATCCTCGTGCAACGGAGCCCGCACCGTCCGAAACCGATGTGCGGCTTGCGTACTATCCAGCAGCCACTTATTTGATTGTCGGGCTGGCTGGTAACGAGCCCTCACTGCGAGCATTCTGTATTTCTGAACGTGAGCAATGTTGGGAGCAGGTTGAGTATGAGATTTCCGACGAGTAAGATTGAACTGACGGCTATCGATCAACGTTAGTGGCTCTGATGATGGAGACTAAGAAGGGCAAATACGATACTAATCCGTTGGATCCGGATTTCGTTAGAGATACTGACGATATCTGGGGCGAACGTGACGATAGTGACTCAAACACGAACGACATCGGAGGCGCCACACAGCAGGTTGCGACGAAAAAAAACGAGAGTGGTCGCACGAACGTCTATTCAGAAGCCCCGACGAGAAGAATTGAGAATCCTTCGCTGGATGCGCCGTACCCGTCTATCTTCGTAGCTCCTCCGCATGCACCCCCCGCCGAGGTCTATCAGCCGCCGCCGTCCGCTTATCAAGCTCCGTCGCCTCTTTCAAAACCGACAGCCCGTACCGTGCCCGGAATTGGTTTGCCTGAAAAATGGGCCGTGATGTTGCCCTACACACCGGCTTATATTGGTGTCGTGGTCTCGTTGCTCGAGCTTTTCTTGGTGCCGCGCAAAGAGGTAAAGGTCCGTTTCCACGCTGCCCAGGGTCTGGCATTACACCTCGCAATACTCGTTGTTCAAACATTATTTGGGGTGCTGGCAGCGATTACGGACAGCTCGATTGGTGGAACTCTCTTCAAACTAGCCGCCTTCATCTTTCTGGTTATTTCGATGATTCGTGTTTGGAAGGGTGAACCTCACCGTATCGCCCCGCTTGCAGAGCCTACAGAATGGTTCAACGAGAAGATTGAGCGAAAATAGCTCATCTGAGGCTGTCTGGCACCGACATTGCTAATCGAACCATGGGTGATGAAAAGTCCTTTCATTGGCGCAGGTCGAGGTGAAATCAGTCTCGTTACCGTGTACTGATGTTGCGATTTGGTGCAGACAGTCTGATGTTTTCCCGTAAATCGAGTGCCGGGAGTAACGAATGCAATCGTGTGAACTAAAGAATCATCTCTCCCGCTCATTTTCGGAGTTTGAAATAAACACCGTTATCAAGAAGCATCGGAGGAAGTAATGAACAAGAGTCAAATAACAAAAAGATTGAGCGCCTGGATAGTGCTCGGTGCGATCTTTGCGATGCCGCTGGCCGCCCTTGCGCAAACACGCATCGAGATGCCGAAGAACAAGTATAGCGTCCAGGATGATGTGAAACTGGGCCAGCAAGCGTCTCAAAAAGTTCGAGAACAGATGCCCATTCTGCGCGATGGCAATATTGACAACTATGTCGAGTCAGTTGGTCGCAGACTGGTCGCTGCTATTCCATCCGAGTTTCGCCGGCCCGAGTTTAATTACACGTTTGACGTTGTGAATGCTCGAGACATCAACGCGTTCGCATTGCCTGGTGGGCCAATGTACGTGAATCGCGGCATGATTGAAGCTGCCACTCGAGAAGGTGAGATGGCGGGTGTGATGGCGCACGAGATAAGTCACGTCGCCTTGCGACATGCTACGGCTCAAGCCACCGAAACTCAGAAGTTTCAACTGGGATCGGTGCTCGGCCAGATTGCAGGAGCGGTAATCGGAGGAGTCCCCGGTGCAGTGATCGGCGGGGCGAGTCAGATCGGTTTCGGGGCCGGCGCCCTGAAATACAGTCGTAAGTATGAAACTCAAGCCGACATTCTTGGCGCACAGATCATGGCGCGCGCGGGTTACGATCCACGCGACCTCGCGAAGATGTTTCAAACGATTGAGCGGCAAGGTGGCGGAAGCGGTGGACCGGAATGGCTGAGCAGTCACCCGAACCCGGGTAACCGTTACGAGCGCATCATGCAGGAAGCTGCGGCGTTGCGAGTCAATTCAGAAACCACAGCCCAGAATTCGCGTGAGTTTCAAAACGTCCGGGCACGTTTGCGTAGCATGTCGCCCGCGCCAACTATGGCCGAGATCGCTCAGGGTGGCCAACGCTATCCGACAAGCGGTCAAAATTATCCCAACGAAAACAACTACCCACGCGGCGAACGCGTGGTCTATCCCTCATCGAGGTACCGGACCGTTTCAGCAGGCAATCTATTTAGCCTGCGAGTTCCTGAAAACTGGAGCGAAGTCAGCAGTGGCAACGGGACGGTGACGTATGCGCCGGCCGGTGCGTACGGCAGCGTGCAGGGCCAGTTTGTTTTCTCGCACGGAATGATGGTGGGAGCGGCGAATGTAGGCGCCAATAGTCTGCGTCAGGCGACCGAAGTTTTTGTGAATTCACTGCTGCAAAACAATCCGTATCTGCGCCAGCAGGGCAACTATCAACGAGCAACGATCGATCGCCGGCCGGGTTTGGCAGCAACTTTGGCGGGAAGATCGCCGCTGCTTAATCAGAACGAGATCGTCAACATCTACACCATGCAATTGCGCGATGGGAGTCTTGTTTATATCGTCGGAGTCGCACCCCAAAACGATTACCAGCGATACCAACGGACTTTCGCCGAAATCGTGAACTCGGTCCAACTCAACGTGAACTGACGAATTGATTGCAGGGGTGTCACTCCGTGGGCACCCCTCTTTTTCGTTAGAAAATATGGTGATGAAAGGGGCGGTGCTTTTATATTTTCCCAGAGTTCATCGCCAATGAAACGAGGGGCGTCCACGGAGTGACGCCCCTACAAGCTTTTTACAGCTTTTTCGCTTCCTGCCACAACGTTTCCATTTCATCCAGGCTGGCTGAATCAAAACCTCGGCCTTGCTGTTCGAGGCGTTGCTCGATGTGCTTGAAACGTTTGCGAAACTTTCGATTCGTTAACTTCAATGCAGCTTCGGGCTCGACCTTAAGATGTCGCGCGATGTTCGTTACTGCAAACAACACATCTCCGATCTCCTCACGAACAAGATTGTGATTGGCTTCATCGCTCGATACCGCGTGCTCCTGGATTGCCGTCTGCAGTTCCTCGATCTCTTCCTTGAGTTTTTCGAAGATGTCATTGAGGTTCTGCCAGTCGAAACCTACTCGGGCTGCTTTTGTCGAAAGCTGATGCGCCTCCATTAGCGCCGGCACCTTTGCTGACACGCCTTCCAACAGTGACGTGTTGGTTTCTACACCGCTGACTTTCTTCTCCTCAGCCTTAATGGCTTCCCAACTTCGCAACACGTCGGCCGTGTCCGCGGCCGTAGCATCGCCAAAGACATGTGGGTGACGGCGGACCATCTTTGTATGCACCGCATCCGTCACATCATCGATCGTGAAATCACCGCTTTCCTTCGCCACTTGTGAGTAGAAGACAATCTGGAAAAGTAGATCGCCGAGTTCTGCCGCGAGTTCGCGGGGGTTGCCTTCGCGCGCAGACTCAACTGCTTCAAAGGCTTCGTAGGCCTCTTCGAGCATCATCGGTGCCAATGACGCGTACGTCTGTTCGCGGTCCCAGGGGCAACCGTCGGGCGAACGCAATCGTTCCATCAAAGCAATCAGGTCGTTGAATGTGGCAGGCATGGAAGACGGACTCCAGTTCTAGTTTCTAGTTTTCTTAAATACTAAGTCTCAAGTGCTGAGTGCTGAGTACTGAGTTCCTTCTTATCGTTTCCAACCTTGGATGGTAAGACTCAGTGATGACTGCTGAGAAGCTTTTCGAACTCTGGAGTAAGAGTCAAGTTTGATGATTTGCCGGAACTCAGTACTCAGCACTCCCACTCGTCCCTTTGTACTTGTCGCAATCCGAATGCTACCATCACATCAAAATTAACCACTTGAAGGACACTTGCGACGCCGATTCCCCTCAACACGCGTTGCGAACGGACAAACTACAATGAGCGATGAAGAGGTCACTTTCAAAGTCACAGATCGCAGGTTATTCAATGCGGATGGCAGTCCCAGAGATCTGCCGCCTGAGGAGAAGGTCGAGGCCAAAAATGAGGCCAAACCGGCTGAATCAATCCCAATTCCAGCGCCTGCCGAAGCGCCCGCGGTGAATGCTGAAGCCGCTCCTGTTGAGGAGTCCACATTCGGGCAGTCGGCCGCAGAAGCTGGGACTCATGATGAGATTGAGGCTGATTTTCCTGATGCTGACGATCCGGCCAGCTTCCCCAACTTCATGATGTCAATCGCCTCGAACGCCGCATCATCGCTGGGGATGATGGAGCATCCCGTCACTCACAAACGCGAGTTGGATCTCGAACTTGGCAAGCACTGGATCGACATCCTGGGAATGCTTGAACAGAAAACGCGCGGCAATCTCACCCCGCAAGAGAAACAGATTATTGAGAGTCTCTTGGCTGACTTGCGAATGCAATACGTATCCCTGACCAGTTCAGCCTCCGCCAAGACCGCCCAACCTTTTACCGGTCGCGATATCATCGGCGGCTGAAACAAGTCCAAGGTCGAAAGTCCAAGGTCGAAAGTCCAAGGTCCAAAGTCCAAAGTCCAAAACCTTGGTTGCGAGTTGGAGGTTTGACTTTGGACTTTGGACATTGGACATTGGACTCCTGTAGGACCTTCAATGAAGCTGACATTCCTCGGCACAGGAACATCCACTGGAGTCCCTTCGATTGGTTGCGAGTGCGAGACGTGCTCGTCAGACGATCCGCGGGACAAGCGGCTGCGTGTTTCAATTCTCATTGAGCACGCCGGTCAGACAGTCTTGGTCGATACTTCATCCGACTTTCGCCAGCAAGCATTGCGTCATGGATTAAAGCGACTCGACGCAGTGCTCATCACACATTGCCATGCCGATCACATATTTGGTCTCGATGATATTCGTCCGTTGAATTTTCGCTACGGTGCGCTTGGTGTTTACGCGAACGAGCGCGCATGGCCTGACATCCGGCGAATCTTCAAATACGTTTTTGAACCGACCTATTTTGGCGGCGGATTGCCGTTGGTGATTCCTCATACGGTGGTCCATGGCGCGCCATTTTGTGTTGGTGAGCACCTTGAGGTCACACCGCTCGAAGTAATTCACGGGCGGCTCCCAGTTACGGCGTATCGGTTTAATGATTTTGCCTACGCGACGGACTTGAGCGAGATTCCGCCGGCGACTATCGAAGGTTTGCGTAACCTCGATGTGCTTGTGCTCGATTGTTTGCGTTTCAAGGAGCATCCCACTCATCTGTGGTTGGACAAAGCGCTGGAGTACGTGGAAACCATAAAACCTCGACGAGCCTATTTCACGCACATCGCCCATGACGTAAAGCACGGGCGCGATTCGTCGCGACTGCCCGCAGGAGTTGAATGGGCGTACGACGGACTGACGGTGGAGGGATGAAGGGACGCGGGGACGGGGAGACGCGGGGACGCGGAGATGCGGAGACACGGAGATGCGGAGACACGGAGATGGGGAGACACGGAGATCCGGAGGCGCGGTGAGAAGGTGACTATGGCGCTTGGCATTCTAACAATCGATGACGATAAACGAGGTTCCGCGTCCCCGTGTCTCCGCGTCCCCGTGTCTCCGCGTTCCCGCGTCCCCGAGTCCCCATGTCCCCGCGTCCCCGCGTCCCCGTGTCCCCGTGTCCCCGCGTCCCCGTGTCCCCGCGTCCCCGCGTCCCATTCCTAACCCATGCGCTTATTCCACGGAACTGACAACGCTGACATTCAACGTCCGACCGTGCTCACGCTCGGCGTGTTTGATGGTCTGCACCTGGGCCATCAACTGATTATGCGGACAATGGTTGACCGAGCTCGCGCTGCCAGTGCTGTTCCCACGGTAATTACTTTTGATCCGCATCCTCGTGCTGTCTTGCATCCAGCAACTTCGCCTCCGCTATTGCAAACTCTCGATCAAAAAGTTGAAGGCTTTGGAGTACTGGGAATTGAACAGACCATAGTGGTTCCTTTTACGAAAGAGTTCTCACAGGTGCGCGCTGAGGATTTCCTGCGAGATGTCGTACACGAGCGGTTGCACGCAAAGGAAGTCTATCTCGGAAAGGGCTTCGCTTTTGGACACAACCGTGAAGGACATATTGAGTTGCTGCGCAGAGTGAGTGCTCAGTTGGGGTTTCAGGCCGCAGAAGTTCCTGAAGTTTCGCTGCGCAGTCGTCGGGTCAGCTCAAGCCGGATCCGCGAACTGCTCGCAGCAGGCAAAGTGAATCTCGCTCGTCGCATGCTGGGTCGGCCCTACGGCGTTGAGGGACGCGTTGTCCGAGGCGATGAGCGCGGGCATTCACTTGGCTTCCCGACGGCCAACCTGCGTCCCCAGAACCGCGTCATACCTGCTCGCGGCGTTTATGTGACCGGTGCCTTAATTGATGGCCGATGGCGCCGCAGCGTAACGAACATCGGCATCAGACCGACGTTTGGGGCCGATGGGGAACCTTCGGTCGAGACTTTCGTAATTGATTGGTCTGGCGATCTTTATGGGGACGTGATTCGGGTGCGGTTTCTCCATCGCTTAAGAAACGAGAAACGATTTGGCTCGTTGGAAGAACTAAAGACACAGATTGAGCGAGATGTACGCCGGACGGGAAGTTATTTCGAGCGTTCCGGGGCGCGACACACGCTTTCATTTTAATAAGCAAATTTAAGCAAATAACGGATGAACAAAGAACAAGCATTAGTTCCGCTGAGAAACAACGGCGACGGAAAACACAGTCTTTCGGCTGCGGCGGTGTTGGTGAAAGAGCATATTCCGACGACGACAAAGCGGCCGCCGATTGCGCCGCCGCCACGACTCGATGACGAGCTGGTCGACAAAATCCTTGCCGGCCGTGGATTAAGAGGTTGGTTGCGAGCCGCAAACGTTGGGCGCGTGCTGGGGTTACTTACCCTTTATCTGTTCCTGGACAGCTACGACATCCGTGCCGAGTTCAACCAGCGAACGGTCGCCCGGCTCCGAGAAGAGGCTCGCGGAAAAGGTTGGCGCGCACGATTTCAAAGTTGGCGCGGGCGACTCTTCTATTCAGCTTTTGATAAGGCAGCTAGGTTAATCCGCTGGTTCGTGTTTCGAGGTGCTGATGGGACTGCCCGCAAACAAACACGTCTAGAGAAGCAGGCTTCGTGGTTGCGCGAAAGCCTAATCGAACTTGGACCGACGTTCATAAAGATTGGCCAGTCGCTCGGCACGCGTGCCGATCTCCTGCCGCTGCCTTACATCAAAGAGTTGGCGACGCTGCAGGATCAGGTTCCTCCATTTCCCACCAGTGAAGCGTTTCGCAGAATTGAGAGCGAGCTCGGCAAGCCGCTCGGCGAGTTGTACGCCGAGATTGATGCCGAGCCGATTGCGGCTGCCTCGCTGGGCCAGGTTTATCGCGCTCGGCTACATACGGGAGAAGAAGTCGCCGTTAAAGTTCAGCGACCCAATCTCAAAGAGATTATTAGCATTGATACCGCGGTGCTGTATCGGTTGGTGAAGTTGATTAGCCGAGTCTTTCCCCGAGCCAACGAGAACGCCGATTGGGAAGGAATGCTTCAGGAGTTTCACGCGACCGTCTTTGAAGAGATGGATTATGCGAAGGAGGGTCGCAATGCCGACCGCTTCCGCCAGAACTTCCGCACCTGGAACGTAATTCGGGTGCCGAAGATCTTTTGGTCGCATACCGGTCAGCAGGTATTGACGCTCGAGTTTATTCGCGGCACCAAAGTCATCGATGTTGAAGGTTTGCGGGTCCGACGAATTTCAGCGGTGAAGGTCAACCGGCTTCTAGTTCGCACTTATTTGAAGCAGTTACTGGAAGATGGTTTCTTCCATGCGGACCCGCATCCGGGAAATCTTCTGGTGATGGATTCCGGACACCTCGCGTTTTTCGACTTTGGCATGGTTGGTCGAATTACTCCGAAACTTCAGTCGCAGATGATCGATGCTTTCTTTCATGTGGTGGCGCGCGACGTTCATGGTCTGGGCCAGGACATTATCAATCTCAATTTCTTGAAACCCGGCGTTAGTCCCGAAACTGTGCGTCCTGTTGTTGAGGGTCTCTTCAAGCACTATCTGAATTTGAGGTTGGGAGAAGTGAACTTCAAAGAGTTGACGTACGAGCTGGCTGAGGTGATGTACGAGTATCCTTTCCGTTTGCCGGCGAATTTTACCTACGTGATGCGGGCGTTGATGACGCTTGAAGGCATCGGCATCGTTACCGATCCGGGTTTCAGCTTCTTTGCAACAGCCAAACCTTACGCGCGGGAATTTATGCTGCGCCGGGAAGGAAAGAACTTCCGGAAACTCGTTTTCGATAAGTTAACCGGACGCGACGGCAATCCCATCGAGTGGGGAAAGGTTTGGAAGCTGACGCGGATGGCCGCAGAGATGTATTTGAAAGCGTAATGACCTGCCGACTCTCTTTTTCAACCCTGATTCTGAGAAGAGCGTGCCGCCTCTGCACTGGGAGCGCGGACGGCCTCGTCCGCAGCACTGCTAATCCCAAACAAGTTTAATTAGATCTAGAATCGCGGCATTCAACGTTCTGGCGGACGGGGCCGTCCGCGCTCCCAGGTGAAGAGCTTGGGTGCATGACTCCATCTTCGTCTGCGCAGTCATTGCTTTCTTGCTCGAAACCAGGCGCT
>JANNON010000790.1:0-6031 GCA_031399105.1 Blastocatellia bacterium
CAGCAAAGAAGCGCCAGAATCTCGACGGTCTGCTGGAAACGATTCTGCTGACTTCAGACATCCTGGATCTGAAAGCCAGCCCAACGCGTCTAGCTTCTGGCGTGGTGTTGGAAGCGAAACTGGATCGCGGGCGAGGTTCGGTCGCGACCGTGCTTGTGCAACAAGGCACCTTGCGAGTTCACGATCCTTTTATCGTCGGTCAGATCTTCGGACGCGTGCGCGCGATGTTCAACGACAAGGGTGAGGCGCTGACTGAAGCTGGGCCGGCGACACCGGTTGAAGTCCTCGGATTGCAAGGCGTCCCGCAAGCTGGGGAAAGCTTCCAGGTCGTGGCGGATATCACTCGCGCGCAAACAATCTCTCATCACCGCCAGATGATTAATCGCCAGGCGACACTGCTACAGACCACCAAACGCGGTATCGAAGCACTCGGCGAGAGTGAAGTAAAAGAGTTGCTCGTTGTCATCAAGGCCGACGTGCAAGGTTCGGTCGAAGTCTTGAAATCGACGCTGCAAAAGCTTTCGACTGATCGAGTAAAGGTAAAAGTAATTCGTTCCGGAGTTGGAGCGATCACCGAATCGGACGTGTTGCTGGCATCGGCGACGCAGGCCGGCTCGTCATCTTCGGCAGTCGTAATTATCGGCTTCAACGTTCGTCCGGAAGTTCGCGCTTCGGATCTGGCTAAACAGGAGGCCGTGGACATTCGGCTCCATTCGATTATCTACAAGGTCGAAGAAGAGATTCGCGCTGCCATGATCGGCATGCTTGAAGCCATTGAAAAAGAGAAGATCATTGGCAAAGCGGATGTACGCGAAGTATTCCGCGTGCCCCGCGCCGGCGTAGTTGCGGGTTCGATGGTTATCGACGGAAACATCAGTCGCAAAGCACGCGCTCGTTTGATTCGCGACGGCGTCGTGACCTGGGAAGGCAACATCGCGTCGCTGCGCCGTTTCAAAGATGATGTTGGTGAAGTGCGCGAAGGCTTTGAATGCGGAATCGGTCTCGAGAACTTCAACGACGTGAAGGTCGGCGACCAAATTGAAGCTTACATCGTGGAGAAAGTCGCCGCGACAGAGCTCTAAAAATAAGGATGAGGGAGGAGGGATGAGGGATAAAAGCCATTAACGGTGGAGGCAGGTCCTGGTCAAACCGCTGAAGTGCGACTTCGACCTCATCCTTCATCCCTCATCCTTCATCCCTATTAATTTGCGTCGCGCGGAGAGAGTTGCTGACATTATCCGTGAGGAGATCCACCAGATAGTCGGATACCAATTGGAGGATCCTCGACTAACGATGGTCACCGTAACTGATGTGCGGCTTTCAGAAAACCTCAAGGCAGCAAAGGTTTACTTTACCGTTGCCGGAGATGAAGCCGAACACAAAGCCGCGCTCGCAGCGCTGCAAAAAGCTGCTCCCTACGTTCGCAAACAGGTAGGCCTCTCGCTGAATCTGCCTCGCACTCCTGAGATACATTTCGTCAGAGATCGCGTCGAAGAAGAAGGCGAGCGCGTGGATAAATTACTGCTCGACATCGAGCGAGAATGGGAAAGAGAAAGGGATAAGGATGAGGGTTGAGGGATAAGGGATGAAGAAAGACAGCAGGTCTGATCTTCATCCTTCATCCTTCATCCTTCATCCCTACGCATTATGCTTAGCCAAGTAGTTGAGTTGATCGAGTCGAAGCGGAAGTTCGCGATCACCTCTCACATTCGCCCCGACGGAGACAGTCTCGGTTCTTCCCTCGGTCTTTACTGGTTGCTGAAGGCGCTCGACAAAGATGTCGAAGTCATCATGCGAGATCCAGCGCCACATGCCTATCAACAACTGCCCGGCGCCAATCAAATAATTGTCACCCCCGGAGTCACCCAGCCGTATCACGCTGTTTTTGTTATTGAGTGTTCTGACATTACTCGCCCGGGTCTGCTCGACCTCGAGAAACAACTGGTCGTCAATATCGACCACCTTTCGCCGCGGCCGCCCTTCGCCACCATAATTTGTATCGACTCTACGGCCTCGGCTGTGGGCGAGATGATCTACAACTTGTGCAAAGCGACCGGGGTGCGCGTGACGAAGGAGATTGCCGAGTGCGTCTACACCGCCTTGATTACCGATACCGGCTCGTTCCACTACTCGAACACAACTGAGCGGACTTTTAAGGTAGCTTCCGAGCTCGTGCGAACAGGTGTGAAACCCGCGAAAACCGCCGAGGCAGTTTTTGCCAGTTATCCCTGGAGTCGTATTCAGTTGATGGGCGAAGTGCTTTCAACGGCTCGGCGAGATCCGACGGGCCGGGTTGCAAGTTTGCGGCTAAGTCAGGAGATGCAGTTGCGTTCGCAGGCCTCAGATGAAGACGCCGATGGGTTTGTGAACTATCCATTGACAGTCGGTGAAGTTGAAGCCGTGGTGCTGTTAAAAGAGAGCGCTCCTGAAGTTTATCGCACCAGCCTTCGTTCCAAGGGCGAGGTTAATGTGGCGCGAGTCGCAGGCATGTTTGGCGGTGGTGGCCATCGCAACGCTGCCGGCTGCACTTTGCGTGGCCCATGGGACACAGTTGAGAAGGAAGTTATGGAACTGCTGCGGGAAGCAGTTGACCGCGCAAATGGTCATCGCGACGACACCGAAGACGCATCGAATCCAGAAGCTGAAGATGCAGTAGCCGAACCTGGTTAGAAGTGAACATGTCCGTTGTCAGTGGTCCGTAGTCAGTTGCTTCTCTTATGGATCTGGATGGTTTTGTCCAGAGGTGCAACGGACTACGGACCGCTGACAACGGACTCTTGATAGATGGAACCGAAAGAGAAGAAATATAAGTGGCGCCGCGAGGACTATCAGGAGACGACGCGCGGTCTCCTGATGGTAAACACGGGACACGGCAAGGGAAAGACAACCTCTGCACTCGGCTTGATGATGCGTGCGGCTGGCCGCGGACTTAACTGCTGCATGATTCAGTTTATGAAGTCGCGGAAGGACCGCTATGGAGAACACGAAGCCGCAGAAAAACTCGGCATCGAAATTCACACGATGGGTGACGGCTTCACCTGGGACACGAAGAATCCCGAACAGGATCGAGCGACGGCGCAGGAGACCTGGAATCTTTGCGTCGAAAAGATGCGCAGCGGTGACTACGACATGCTCGTTTTCGATGAACTCGTTTATGTGTTGAGTTATCAGATGCTGCCCGTCGAAGAGGTCCTGGAAGAGTTCAAAGCGATTCGCGCCGCACAACCTGCGCTCCATATCGTAGTCACCGGTCGTGATGCTCCGGAAGAGTTGATCGCAGCCGCTGATCTGGTCACTGAAATGAAAGAGATCAAACATCCCTTTACCGCCGGCATCCGAGCGCAACAAGGCATCGAGTTCTAACCTTCGGCGAGCCTTTGGAGTGCGCTGACTTGTCAGCGCTTAACCCTCGCCGCCTCGACCCTTAGCTCTCTATTCAGTTCAAAACGAAGGCGCCGACAAGTCGGCGCACTCTAAAGGCTCCGCATGGCGCAAAACCAGTGCTGCCCTCCTAACTTACCGCCCGATGTGCTAATCTCCTGAGCGTTCCCATCCCGACTCTAACAAAAACAATTAGCGGCCAACGCATGCCCTGGTTCAGCAAGAAAAGTAAACGAATTGAAGCCGTTCCGCCTGAAGAGCGGGTCGTTAAGACCGAGAACGTCTTCGTCAAGTGCGATTCCTGCGAAGCACACCTGTACAAACGCGAGCTCGAAGAGTCAGTTCAGGTCTGCGCCCACTGCGGCCACCATTTTCGCATCGGCGCCCGCGAACGTCTGGCCATGCTCTTCGACGACGGCAACTATGAAGAGCTCGATGCCGAAGTCATTTCAATCGATCCGCTCAACTTCACCGACAGCAAACCTTACAAAGATCGCATCCTGCAAGCGAAAAAAACTTCCGGATTGCCGGAAGCGATTGTCAGTGGACACGGCAAAGTTGGCGATCACCAGGTGATGGCGGGCGCGATGGACATGTCGTTCATTGGCGGCTCGATGGGATCTGCGGTAGGAGAGAAAGTCACGCGACTGATCGAGCGGGCCATCACTGAACGTGCGGCAGTAGTAATTTTTTCCGCCTCAGGCGGCGCGCGGATGCAGGAAGGCACGCTCTCATTAATGCAGATGGCAAAGATCTCAGCAGCGCTGGCTATGTTGGATGAAGCCCGGCTGCCGTTCATTTCGGTCCTAACCGATCCGACCACAGGCGGAGTCACTGCGAGTTTTGCGATGTTAGGCGATTCCATTATCGCCGAGCCGAAAGCACTAATTGGGTTTGCCGGACCGAGAGTCATCGAACAGACAATCCGACAGCGGCTGCCTAAAGATTTTCAGAAATCAGAGTTTCTGCTCGAGCACGGCATGCTCGACGCCATCGTCGATCGCCGCGAACTACGCGACTTCATCATCAAGCTTCTCAGCTTCATGATGAATCCCGACATCAGAACCGAACAGCTGCCACAAAGTTTCAGCGCGCGCGCCGCGGGCCGCAAGTATTCCTGAACAGTATGGCAATGCAGTTTGCCGAGGCGCTTCGTTATCTTCTGAGTCTGGGCCACGAGACTCTGGCGATCAAGCTGGGCCTTAGGAACATCTCACTCCTCCTCGAGCAACTGGGCAATCCCCAACAGTCTTACTTTTCGGTACAAATCGCGGGAACGAACGGCAAAGGTTCGACAGCTGCGATGCTGGCTTCAATCTCCGAGTCGGGCGGAATTCGCGCCGGGCTCTTCACTTCCCCGCACCTGTCGTCAATCACCGAGAGAATTAAGCTCAATGGTCAGGAGATATCTCAGGACTCTTTTGCCTTGTGCGCGACGCGAGTGCGCGATGCCGCAGAAGAGCTACTGGCCCAGTCGCGTATTGAAGCTCTGCCAAGTTTCTTTGAACAGGTTACGGCAATCGCGCTGCTCGCGTTTCAGGAGCACAAAGTCGAGCTGGCCATTCTTGAAACCGGACTGGGCGGACGGCTTGATGCGACAACTGCAGCAGGTGCGACACTCGTTGCCATCACGCCAATTGCCATCGATCATGAAGAATACCTCGGCGAAACAATTTCCAGCATTGCCACAGAGAAAGCAGCCATCATTCGCCCAGGTACTTCGGCGATAATTGCGCAGCAATCGTCCGAAGCATTGCACGTAATTCTCGAGCGAGCGGCAAGTCGCGACGTTCACCCGAGCGTGAACGAGATCGAAAGCAAGATTGAAAGGTTTACAGAGAGCGGACGCGCGCGCGTAACTTTTCGAACTAGCGCGTCAACTTATTCGAGTGTATCGCTGGGGCTTCGTGGCAAGCATCAGGTGACAAACGCTTCCGTGGCTTTACGGCTTGCGGAGTCGCTTCGGGATTATGGTTTTGCAGTCTCCCATGAGGCAATTGTGAATGGTCTTGAGAAAGCAGAGCATCCGGGTCGGCTCGAACTCATAGATTCATGTCCCAGAGTGTTGCTTGATGGCGCACACAATCCTTCTGGTGCACGCACCTTGAAAGAGTATTTATCCGAGTTTGTGTCGGGGCCAGTTACCTTAATTTTTGGCGCGATGAAAGATAAGCGGCTTGATGAAATGGCCGAGATGCTTTTTCCACTTGCGCAGAACATCATTCTTACCAGACCGGACAATCCCAGGGCTGCTTCACTTGAAGCATTGCGAACGATCGCGGCCAAGGTAGTACCGCTGAAGAAACCAGTGACCTCAGATTCGGTAAATCAGGCACTGAGGAAAGCAGAAGATTTGACGGAACCACACGGGTTGATCTGCGTCGCAGGTTCACTCTATTTGATCGGCGAGATCAGTAGGAGAGACATTCCTGTCTCTCGTTAATGGCTTTGCACAAGAACTAAATGCTCAACGGTAAATCTCCGGAGAGTGCGTGGACAGGCGCAAAGCAATCAGAACCGCGAAGCGCAGCGACCGGGCCGATTCGGAAGAACCACGCAATTGAATAGGTAGTTGAGTTTTCTTTCAAAACAGTTGAATCTTTCGCGTGGGCCCGGTCGCTGCGCTCCGCGGTTCTGATTGCTTCTCTTC
>JANNON010000818.1:0-3066 GCA_031399105.1 Blastocatellia bacterium
ACTTCACCACCTCGAAATCGATCCAACGCGTAGCCGTCCCTTTTTCCCCGGGCGTCCCTGCGTCTTTCACTGTGAGGTGCAAAACATATTCACCGGGATCCAAGATCGTTCCCAACAGCAAACGCCTCGCAACGACCGGACGCGCCAGATCGGTTTGCATGCCCATATCAACCGCGCGCACCAGCCCGACGAAGACCTCTTGCCCGTCGCGAAACAGTCGTACCTGAGTTGTCAGTTTCGGCCCTTTCTTCTGAGCGCTCTTTCCGTTGTAGATGATGCACGCGTAGTCGAGAAACATGCCGTGACGGAAGCGACGCGAAGCTGGTCCAGCTTCCGGATCTTCCGAGCCGAGCATCCCTTCTCCGCCCGGAACTACCGTTGCAGTCGTGGCAGCAGCAGCAGTACCACCAGCAGTCTGCAGCGAACTGCGCGACTTGCCGAGAATCGCGCTCAGCAAGGCGGTACCAGTCGATCTCGGCGCCTGCGGTTTGTTTCCACTGATCACGAGACTGGAAAGTATTAATCGGTCCTTTCCTACTTGCGGCACTTCTACATACTGACTTGCAGATCCAACTCGTCCGGTCGCTGCATCACGCACAGCGATTCGCAGTTGATAGGCCCCAGGTTTGCTGACCGGAACGTTCAAGCCGTAGACCATGCCTTCCTTCTGAAAACGCGCAAGCAGCTCAGGTCGCACCAGGATCTTCTCGAAGCGACTGGTTTGATCTACTACTTGTCCGTCTTCGCCGAGCGTGACGGCGACAATGTCGAGCACAGTCTGCAGTTGTCCATCTGGCTGAGCTGTAAAGGTCAGGTTATTCGCGTCCATTAAGACTACGGAGCGCATTGCCGACCCAATGGTCGCATCGTTCATGAAGAACGAAGTCAGGACCATTTTGACTCCGCTGGCGGCGAAGGGGGATAACAACGCCGACATCAGAGTCTCTCTCCGGCTTTTCACACGATTCTCTTCTTCTGCAACACCGATGAATCCTTTGCGCGTTCGTACTTTCAGACCGGGACGGTTCTTTACCTTGACCGTCCACGAGTTGTACTTGCCGCGCGTGGCGGGATCGAAGGTGGCGCCCTCAGGTCGATAGCCGATCAAGTAGAAGCCACTGATATCGTCGAGCGCGCGGCGAATGCCTTTGTTGAGATCGTTGTTATTGAAGAGGGCGAGGCCACCGGTTTCGCGCGAGAGATAGTTCAGACCGTTTTGTCCTTCGAACATTTCGCCGCTGCGGGATCCGAACACCTGATTACCAGCCATGTCGGGTTGAATGCTGGAAACTCCAAGGACAGAACCTGAAGGCCCGGAACCGCCGGGGGCTATTGGAGCGCCTCCAGTACTGTCAGCAGCGGTGAAACCGCTCGGTTGCAGGCCGCGCGTATCGACTGCATAGAAGACAACGGAGGCGCGATTTGCGTTATCCACCAGTTGTTGGAGAGCGCTCAGCACGCGCTCGTTGCGGTTCTGGCCAGTAGCATTCTGGTTGAAGATTGAGATTCCGTCGGATAAGAGCACCACGGCTTTGCGTCCCGGTAACTGCTTTAATCCTCGCACCACGAAATTGAGAGCTCCGACGGTGCCGACCGTGAAAAGCGAGTCGCGAAACTGTGTGAGATCCTCATCGGTAGCTGAACCGCCAGTGTTCAAACCCTCTCTTCTCCGTCGGTCAGTGGCCGATTCTCCGGTCGTATCCATAGACATCGAATCCGTGTCCGCTGATGCGAGCCGGTCAAGCATGTTGACTGAAGTGAACGCGCCGGCGCGGGCGCCAGAACGAGCGAGCATTCGCACGCGATCAATGGAAGCGTAAAGCTGCATCCGGTCGCCAGTGAACTGTTGCAGTGCTCCAATGCCGGCGCTGGTCCGGACGATTGCCACGAGATCTCCAGACTCAACCTGCTCGTCCACATACTTGCGAAGCGCTTTGCGCGTTGCACTAATGCTTTCGGCAGACATCCTTAAATCATCGACGACGAGGGCAATAGCGCGGCGCACCTGCTCGGGACGCAACCGCTGGGGTGGAGTAATCGGTCCTATGGACTTATCCCGTGGGGTCGGTGCGGGAGTCGGTGTGGTGACAACCGTTCCTGCCATCGGCGTTTGCGGCGTCGTGTCAACGTATGAAAAGTTAGTGATTGTCTGCGGTTTCCCGTTCTCCAAAACCTCGAAATCTTCGGCCTTCAGATCAGTAACCTGTTTGTCGTTCTTATCGGTGACGACTACGTCCAACTGCAGCAGATTAGTGGTGATGCGTACCACGTCATCATCATTGCGGTCGTTTGGATCTGGCGTGGGCGACGGCAACGGCGACGGCAAAGGCAACGGCGGCGGTGCAGATTCTGTTTGCGTCGGTTGTTGTGGCGAGGGAGCCGGTGCCGGTGTCGGCTGCTGGGCCACGACGTTTGCGAGTAAGGAGCAAACTAGAAAGAGAGCGAGAATCGTTCGTTTCACTTGAGCAGTCCTTCCAACTCTAACAAGGATAATTTCTGGTTCGTGTTATAGCGTCAAGAAGTAGGCGCCGGTTGGCCTGGGGTGCTCAGTACGGTATGCGGGGAAAGGTCGCAGTGTCAACGGCAGGGCGTAATCAGTTATTACGACTTACGCACTCAATTCGAACATCGCGTTCCCGATGGTCCGCGGCGTATGAAATCGCGTAAAGCAAAAGGCAGAAAGCCCAAACGAGCTTTCTGCCTTTTGTTATTTAAGAGCGCTGCTTTGAACTAACTCCCGAAGACCACCCAATCGCCGTGCGAGGTTCCCATGAACAGCAGCATCGGCAGCGAGAGCCAGGCATTAGTTCTCGAAGCAATGAATGCCTGGCGCGCGAGTTCCGGTGGCGCTGCGGGTCCAGTTCCGGCAGTTGCCGCGAGGATGCGTTTATTGTTCGGCCAGATAATTCCCCAAACGTTCAGCATCATCAAAATCCCGTATGCACCGCCGATACCGATCGAGTACGTCTTGTTACTCGCATAACTTTGTCCCGCGATAGTTAGTTCTGCCGTAAAGAACCGGACCAGCCCGTAACTCACAATCAGCACCAGCACGAACATGACTGC
>JANNON010000831.1:0-2929 GCA_031399105.1 Blastocatellia bacterium
CAACAAACTCGTCACGCCCACGCCCGAAACCCTCGAGGCGATGCAGGTCGCGCTCAAAGCCATCGAAGGCTCGGTCGCTTCAGTCAAAGAGGATTTCCACGGCGGCGATCCCGAATGGACGAAGGCGCATCCGCTGATCTATGTTACGGCCGGCCTCTTGATTGCAATCGGCGCTTGGCACATCCAGACGTTAATCAGAACTCAGCAGCTCAAAAAGCAATGGAAACGAAGAGCTCCCTTAACTGGAATTAAAACGGATTCGGTAGACACCGAGCGGGCATTCAAATCAGCGTCAACTGCAAAGCTGTTGGATCCGGCAGACTTAGCAGCGGCTGTTCCAGCTAGTGTGACTGAAGATACCACCAGGCATTTGATCGAGAGACCGCAGCCAAAGGTTTTTTTGATTTAACTCGTTTGCCCCTCGCTTCCCATAGGTCCTTCAACTCTCTTGAAGCTATTGATCAGTTGAAATACCGAAGGCACGTAGTCCCGCCAACCAGGCCGCGCTGTAGACAGCGGCCCGAACCCAATTAAGTCGTACCCATTGATTTGTCAGTTGAGTAATCTGCTCGCCGCTGAGTTTCGTAACACCTTCTCCCAACAGCACGATGATGTTTGGTATGAACCAGACGAAGGTGGATACGACGACTAGTAAGGCTAATAACGTGGCGGCGATCCGCCACTTCCGATGCTCAGGTGGCGTCTTCAAGCCGGAGAGTAACGTAGCGAGTGAAATCAATCCCAACGCAGGAGTAAAAAACACCCAGAACCTGCCGCCCTGGTTCAAAACGAATTGCTGATTGGCAACGTTATGGTGGTAATAAGCGAGCACCGAATCGGGCGGCGACTGTGTCCACACGGGCATGACGACCAAAGTCTCATATAGACCGCCCCCGATCTCGATACCCAGGACGATGACAAAAAGCCAAAGCAGAATTCGCGGCACTGAAAAACGCATTGTTCGACCTCTCTTGAGTGCTAGCGCTGCAGGGAAGCTTTAATTTCGGTATTTTGAAACGCCTCGATCAGCCAGCCGTTTTTCTCCTTTGACATCACGAGTGTCATGATCACGTTGTTCTCCTGAGTCTCCGGTCCTCGGCGAATCTTGATATGACCAGCAACGTGGACCACAGCGATGTCCTGACGAAGAAAACGGATCCGCTGTACGCTCAAAGTAAGGGTTGAGTCTTTGAAGATCGTCTGAAAAATCTGCTGGTGCCCCTTAGCAATATCATCATGTCCCTTGATCAGCGTTCCGTTGATGACAACGTAGTCGGCATCTGTTGCAAACGGGTGGGCAAAGCGCGTCCCGTTCTTTGAGTTCCAACCATCCTGCATCTGTTGAACGCCCGCGCCGATCCCGGCTTCGTCATTTGCCATTGGATTGAGAGGCTCTTGCGCGAACGTTAAAGAGGCTAAGGCTATCAACATTGTGATTGCTAAAGTAAGTTTCATGCGTTGCCTCTCAATCCAAAATCGTCCTCACCACTGAAAGCGCCAAATCTTGGTAAAAGTGTCCACCCCGATGGGGACGCGGGGAAGCGGAGACACGGGGACGCGGAGATACGGAGGTGTGGGGATACTGAGAAGAGGAGACGGGGAGACGCGGACTGGGTTCGACTCGGTATCTCTCGGGTCCCAACGTCTCCATATCCCCGTATCCCCATATCCCCATATCCCCGTATCCCCGTATCCCCGTATCCCCCTTCCCCGCGTCCCCGCGTCTCCGTGTCTCCGCGTCCCCATGTCCCCGCGTCCCCGCGTCTCCCAATCTCCGCGTCCCAGCACATAGATGATAGAATCCCGGCCCATCAGCCGACTTAGTCACGAAGCCGCATGGTAAACCTCGCTCCACAGGACATAACTCAACTGCTCGCCGAATGGGGCAAAGGCGATCGAGCCGCGCTCGACAAGCTCGCACCGTTAGTCCACTCGGAGCTGCGGCGCATTGCTCAACACCAGATGAATGCCGAACGACCTGGCCACACCTTGCAAGCCACGGCACTCGTTAACGAGGCGTATCTGAAACTCGCCGGACAGTCTGAGTTCCCCTGGCATGATCGCGCGCACTTCTTTGCCGTTTGCGCGCAAGTAATGCGACACATCCTGATTGACCATGCGCGCGCGCACTCGCGCGATAAGCGCGGAGGCGGAGCTGTTCAGGTATCTCTGCACGAAGCGGTCGCGCTGGCCGACGAACAGGCAGAGGACCTCGTCGCACTCGACATTGCACTATGCGCTCTCGAGGACCTCGATCCACAGAAGGCAAGGATCGTTGAGTTGCGTTACTTTGCCGGGCTCACGATCGAAGAGACTGCAGAGGTGCTTGAGATTTCTCCCACCACTGTGAGGCGCGAGTGGCGGCGAGCTAAGGCATGGCTCTATCGAACAATCACAGAAGGAAGCAGTGATGAAACCCGAGCGCTGGCGTAAAATTGATGAATTGTTCGAAGGGGCGCTGCAACGCACCGGCGCGAACCGCGTCGCGTTTCTCGATGACGTCTGCGCGGGCGATCCTGCTTTGCGTCGTGAGCTCGAGAAGATGTTGAAGTTTGATGAGCAGGCAGACATGCCGGTGCGAAATCTGTCGCGCCACACTCACTTCCCTGTAGAAGCGAGCGAGTGAGACGCCATCATGCGAAAGACGCTCCGGCAGAAACTTCAGCGCCACGGATTCCTTGAGCTTTAGATCATCAGCGCGGTAGACCTCACCCATACCACCTCGGCCCAGAAGTCCGACGATTCGATAGCGCTGGGCAAGCACTTCACCGGGCACGAAGCGAGCGTCGTCGATTGATTCAGAGCTTACGAACTGAGGGGACTTTTTCACCGTGCGAATTCGACTGTCAACATCTTCGGGAGCGAGCTGGCTGGATTGGGTTGTCAGGAAACCGGAGGCAACTTCGAATACGTCGGTTTCAATGAAGTC
>JANNON010000843.1:0-4819 GCA_031399105.1 Blastocatellia bacterium
GTGCGAAGGGCTACCGGAAGATCTGGCTCGTCGGCGTGTCGCTGGGAGGTCTCGGCGCTTTGATCCAGGCGCGGGATGATCTCGCGCATTTTCTGATCTCGCGCGTGTCGAGAGTCGCCAATCAGTCCAGCAGGAACTTCAACAGCCCGCCGGCGGAGGCGATGCCGGTGAGACGCTCATCATCGTCGGCGACTCGCAAGTTTGAACGACGCAGATCCACTGCCAACTGCTCCTGCCGCAACCGCTGTCGCTCCTCTTCCAGCGCTAACTTCTCTTTCGTGCGCGACGCTTCTAATCCACCACCGTGGATGAACTCAACGATACTGCTCAACTCGTCCCGGTCGAACCACGTCCCATGTCCTTTGCAAATATCGACGATCACGCCCGAACAGCGCGCAAAGTTTATGCGGTTCATCAGCTGCGAACACTCCGGGCATGGCACGTACCGAACTTTGCTGGTCTCTCGGTCCGCACTCGAAGGCGCCGGTGACGCAACTCCCAGGACTGCAGATTGCTGTTCTCGATCCGCGCACAGTTTTTCAAACTCACTCACGCCGAGCCAAAGACCGAGACACCGTTCGCATTCCTTCAACGCGGTCGCGCCAATTCGTATGGGTTTCATAGGCAAGCTGCACCGCGGACATTTGCGCGGCACTGACTCATCCTCTTCGCGAATTCCAGCCGCCGCGCCACATCGAGGACAGAACTTACTGCCGAGAAACATCGATCCTAAACATGAGGAACACGAGATGGTGGCGAGCCGCGAGCGACAATATTCACAGTGCGGCGCGTCGGTGGCAGTAGCGGCGCCACACATTGGACAGTTGAGAGTTTCTGCAGCCATGCGTGCGATTCTAGCAGTTTGAATTCAGGGTAGACTATAACTCGATTGCTGTGACATTCTTTGTGCTGTAATCGCTGTCCGACGCAATCCCGCTTCAAACATTGGCTGCTCCAATTATAATTAAGGCGCAGCAGAGCACTGCACGCGTGGACGTATATTCAAAGCTCGCCTCTGACCAAGCACGCCAAACAAGCCTGCGTTCTCGGACTCGATATCGGGACGTCCGGCGTGCGTGCGGCGCTTTTCGACGAGCTCGGCTCCGAGATCGAAGATGCGAGCGTGCGCACGGAAAGAATTTTCTCGGGTCTCAACGATCTGTCGGTGATTGAACCAGAAGCCCTGGTGGATCTGGTCGTCGAAACAATCGATCGGTTATTCGCAAACTCCACCAATTCAGTTACAGGTATCGAACTGATTTCAATCTCATGCTTCTGGCATTCGCTCATTGGAGTCGATTCAGCTGGACGTGCAACCATGCCCGTTTTGGGTTGGGCCGAGACCCGCGCCGCGAATTCTGCGAAGGAGCTACGAGCGAATTTTGATGAGGCTGAATCTCATGCCCGCACCGGCTGTCGTTTTCATCCGAGTTACTGGCCTGCGAAATTGCTTTGGCTAAGAAGTAGTGACCCAAACACCTTTAACCGCACCAAGCGCTGGTTATCGTTCAGCGAGTACCTGACTCTTAAATTCTTTGGCAGCGAGCGCATCAGTGTCTCGATGGCGTCTGGCACCGGGTTCTTGAATCAACGCACTTGCGAGTGGGACAGCGTTCTCTTAAGCGCGTTACGCGTTTCCGCAGATACGCTTCCAGCAATCGCTCTTGATGGCCCAGCGGAGATTTTCCTGCGGAAAGAATATGCGGTGCGATGGCCACAGCTAAAGAACGCACGTCTCTTTCCAGCAATTGCCGACGGCGCGGCGAACAACATTGGCGCCGGCTGCACTACGCGGAATAGGCTCGCGCTTATGATCGGAACCTCCGGCGCGGCACGCATTCTCTTTAAAGGTCCACCACTCGCGAGCATTCCAAGTGCCCTGTGGAGTTACCGAGCCGATCGAAATCGAATCCTCGTGGGCGGCGCATTGTCGGACGGAGGAGGGCTTTATCATTCGCTCAAGGAAGTGTTATTGCCGCATGCGGACTCAGCGGAAATCACAGCCGCACTCGAGCGTCTAAACGCAGACAGTCATGGATTAACTGTGCTTCCGTTTTGGGCCGGCGAGCGAAGTCCTGGCTGGTCGCTGAATGCAAAGGGTGGGATTCTCGGAATGACACAAGCCACGAAGCCGATCGAGATCCTGCGGGCAGCAATGGAAGCGATTGCCTATCGCTTCGCGCTAATCGTGAAGGCGTTGGATGAAATAAGCCCCAATGCCTCGATCGTGGCGGCGGGTAACGCGTTGCAGTCTTCGCCGGTGTGGTTGCAGATCATCGCGGACGTTCTCGGCAGGCCGCTGACTCTCAGCAACACACGAGAAGCATCGTCACGCGGTGCTGCCTTGCTTGCGCTCGAGGCTGCGGGCAAAATACCGAACATCGAAATTAAGAGCAGTAATGAGAACGGGGAAGTCGTCGAACCTGATCCCGCCCGGCACCAGATCTACCAAAAGGCGAGTGAACGACAACTGCAATTGTGTGACGCTTTAATCGGAGCTGAATGACCAATAAGAGAGTCCGTTGTCAGTTGTCCGTAGTCAGTTGTAATTCTGTCGTGAGAATTACGTGATCTGCGAAATGTCTGACAACTGACAACTGACAACTGACAACTGACAACTGACAACTGACAACTGACAACTGACAACTGACAATAAAAGGACCGCCAATGAGCATGCCTGTGCAGATGGAAAACACAAACGTCACTCCTGAACTGGATCAATTGTGCATCAACACGATTCGCACGCTCTCGATAGACGCGATTCAAAAAGCGCAATCGGGCCATCCAGGCTTGCCCCTCGGCGCCGCGCCCATGGCGTACGTGCTTTGGACTCGCTTTATGCGGCACAACCCACGCAATCCAAAATGGGAGAACCGCGATCGCTTTCTGCTTTCCGCGGGCCACGGTTCGATGCTGCTCTATTCCTTGTTGTATCTCACTGGCTACGAACTGCCGTTGGACGAGCTGAAAAATTTCCGGCAGTGGGGATCCAGGACGCCGGGTCATCCTGAAAACGTTCTGACTCCCGGTGTGGAAATTACGACCGGACCACTCGGACAAGGCTTCGCTAATGGCGTCGGCATGGCGATGGGCGCAGCTCACCTCGGCGCAAAGTTTAACCAGGCGCAGTTTCCGCTCGTAGACCATTGCGTTTATTCAATTGTGTCTGACGGCGATTTGATGGAAGGAGTGGCGTCGGAGGCGGCATCACTGGCCGGGCATTTGAAACTGGGAAAGCTCATCTATCTTTACGACGACAACAACGTAACTATCGAAGGCTTCACGGATCTTGCCTTCAGTGAAGACGTGCCTAAACGCTTTCAGTCGTACGGTTGGCACACTGCAACAGTCAAAGATGGCAACGACCTCGACGAGATTGAGGCCGCGATTCGCGAGGCTCAGTCAGTCGATGACAAGCCTTCACTGATTTCCGTCAAAACAATCATCGGATATGGAATGCCGACACAAGGCACGCGCAAGGCGCACAGCGATCCGCCCGGGGAAGAGGCAGTGCGTGAAACCAAGCGCCGCCTGGGCTGGCCCGAAGACAAAGAGTTTTATGTGCCTGAAGAATCGTTGGCCCATTTTCGCAAAGCGATCAAAAACGG
Organism: Blastocatellia bacterium; assembly: GCA_031399105.1. Classification (GTDB taxonomy): domain Bacteria; phylum Acidobacteriota; class Blastocatellia; order Pyrinomonadales; family Pyrinomonadaceae; genus PSRF01. The sequence goes on from JANNON010000843.1 coordinate 3,609, forward strand.
CGAACAAGCCGAACAGGAATGGCGGACGCTGGTACAGAAGTATGACGAGCAGCAGCCTGATCTGGGACGAACCTGGCGTTCGCTCATGAACGGTGAGCTGCCCGACGGCTGGGAGGATCATCTGCCGACCTTCGCCGACGCGAAACCGATGGCGACGCGCGTTGCCAGCGGCGAAGTCATCAACGCACTCGCTCCACAACTGCCGATGCTGATCGGCGGCTCGGCAGATCTCGGCGTCTCCAACAACACGGATATCAAAGGTAGTGGCGACTTCGAAGCAGGAACCTACGAGGGTCGCATCCTGCATTTCGGCGTCCGTGAACATGCGATGGGAGCAACGCTGACTGGCATGGCTTTGAACGGCGGCTTGATTCCGTTTGGCGGCACATTCCTAACGTTCTCAGATTACATGAAACCTGCGATTCGCCTGGCGGCGTTGTCGGAGGTGCAGGTCATCTACGTCTTCACGCACGATTCCGTCGGCTTAGGCGAAGATGGGCCAACGCATCAACCGATCGAGCATCTTGCGGCACTGCGTGCGATTCCCAACTTGTACGTGATACGTCCCGCCGACCCGACCGAGGTCAGTGAAGCCTGGCGAATCGCGATCCGGCGTCGCCAAGCACCCACGGCGCTCGCACTAACGCGGCAGAAAGTGCCGATTATTGACCGGCAACGATTTTCATCGGCGGAAGGTTTGCGACGAGGAGGTTATGTGCTGGCCGAAGCAGCAGACGCTCAATCGCAGACTACAGCGCCTCAATTGATTTTGATTGCGACCGGCTCAGAAGTTTCGCTGGCACTGGACGCGCGTGACACACTGCAAAGTGAAGGAGTGGCAACGCGAGTTGTCTCGCTGCCTTGCTGGGAGTTATTTGAAGAACAGCCGCGGGAATATCGCGACGAAGTATTGCCACCGTCTGTTACCAAGCGGCTCGGCGTTGAAGCTGGGGTGCGACAGGGTTGGGATCGATACGTTGGTGATGCGGGAGATGTGATTTCGCTTGATCGCTTTGGCGGGTCAGCGCCGGGAGATGTTGCGCTGGGCCAGCTCGGGTTCACTCTCGAAAATGTGCTCGAGCATGCGCGCAAGCTGTTGAACGAGTAAATTCGAGATGAAGAAAATTCAACATTGAACAATTTACAGTTGGGAAGGTGCAATGCAGGTTGGGTAATTTGCAGGTTGGGAAGGTGGGCAAGCTGAGCGAGTT
>JANNON010000845.1:0-2083 GCA_031399105.1 Blastocatellia bacterium
CACGCCATGGCTTTAACCGGGTTAGGAAGCTCTGACTCCGGTGGTATCAATGAGTACCCCATTGAGAGAAGCGGTTAATCTGGAGTCGAGATGTGTTGGAGCTTTCACTGGCCTGCTAGCGACAGGAACCCCCCGCTGGACAGTTTCAGAAAGCGCGTGGTAAATTGCCACGTACTTTAAACCTAGCGGTTGCCGTCGTTTGACGGATCTACTGCTGCCGAGGAGGATCATCTAAGTAGTGTCTTTAGCTAAAGAAACCAAAGAACAGGTCGTTACCGACTTCCGTAAGCACGAGTCCGACACCGGTTCACCACAGGTTCAGATTGCCTTATTAAGCAAGAGAATCACCGAACTTACCGATCATTTCAAGACCCATAAAAAGGACAATCACTCGCGGCGGGGCCTGCTTAAGATGGTCTCGCAACGTAGAAGTATGCTGGATTATTTGAAGCGCACAGACATCGAGCGTTACCACGAGGTAGTGACTCGACTGGGCCTGCGTCGTTAAGACATTGCTATTTGCGTAGCGTAGACGAGAGAGCTTCGAATCTCGATTTTTCCCAAAAGCCCGCGTCCTAACGAAGAGCTTGCGACAGTGCCGAACGTGACGGCGTCGATAAGCGGACGTGCCAGGCCTGAAAGCAACACAGGAAAGGCGGCGAGAGCTTCACGGTTGAGGCTCAGCCGCCTTTACTGTTTTTAAGCGTTTTCCTACCCGGCTTCACGTATCCGGGACTTTCGCTACAAAGGAATCAAAATCTAAAGCGAGGCGGATGAGACGCCCGCGCGCCTCCCTGAGAGGTTGTTGTTCGAAGGAGACAAAATCATGCCAGTTAAGAAGTACCTCAAAGAATCGATCAAGCTGGGCGACAAAGAGTTGACAGTCGAGACGGGACGAGTGGCCAAGCAGGCCGACGGTTCGGTCGTTATCCGATACGGCGACACGATGTTGCTGGTTGCCGCAGTGGGAGCTCCCAACGTGCGCGAGGGAATCGACTTTTTCCCCCTCACTGTGGAGTACCGCGAATCAAACTATGCCGCCGGTAGAATTCCCGGCAACTATTTCCGTCGCGAAGGACGCCCTAACGAAAAAGAAACTCTGACCTGCCGACTCATCGATCGCCCTTGCCGCCCGCTGTTCGCCGAAGGCTATCGGAACGAAACCCAGGTTATTGCCAGCGTAATTTCCGCCGACCCCGACAATAATCCCGACGTCATCGCGATTACCGGCGCTTCCTGCGCGCTCTACCTTTCGGACATTCCGTTCATGAATCCGATTGCCGGCGTGCGTATTGGCTTGATTGAGGGTCGCTATATCGTCAATCCGACTTATGACGAGGTTCGCGAGTCTCGGCTTAATCTGATCGTGGCAGGTACTGAGGAAGCCATTGTGATGGTGGAAGCCGGCGCCGCTGAGGTTTCGGAAGAGATCATGCTCGAAGCGCTCTTGCTGGCGCACAAGGAGATCAACCGCCTCTGCCGCTGGCAGAAAGAGTTGTACAAAGCGCTCGATATCCAAAAGCGAGAAGTTACACCCTCCGCGCTTAATGAAGAGATGCTGGGTCAGATCGAGCAGAATTACTCGGAAAAGCTGCGTGCGGCACTCGACACTACCGATCAGGAAAAGCGTTTGAGTTATGCAGCTGTCGACGCGCTGAAGAAAGAGGCTGTCGACGGTTATCCGGAAGACCAACCCGAAACGCGGCAGATGGCGAAGAAGGTCTTCGATCACTTGAAAGAGAAGATTTTCCGCGACGATATTCTCAACAAACGCCGCCGTCCGGATGGACGTCGTTTTTCAGAGATACGCCCCATCAGCTGCGAAGTAGGCTGGCTCCCGCGAGTTCACGGCTCAGCACTCTTCACACGTGGTGAGACGCAGGCGCTTGCTACGACCACGCTCGGCACGAAAGAAGACGAGCAGTTCATGGATGATCTCGAAAAGGGTGAGGTCAAACGACGCTTCCTGCTGCACTACAACTTCCCACATTACTCAGTGGGCGAGGTGGGTCGTTTCGGTTCTTCAAGTCGTCGCGAGATTGGACATGGCGCGCTGGCGCGCCGCGCTATAGAACCAGTCTTG
>JANNON010000862.1:0-7858 GCA_031399105.1 Blastocatellia bacterium
TCGGCGTCGAGCTGGGCCTGGATTTCGTTAAGCTTAACAGGCTGCGGCTGAGTGAGAGCGGCATAACGCGGGCTTGCTTTGCGAATGGCGGCTTGAGCCCGTTCGTATTCCGTTTCAAGCCGGCCGATCTCTTTCTTCAAAGCGTCAACCTGTTCCGGTTTTGTCCGAGTCAGCAGCCGGGCCTTGTCGGCGAGCTGTTCGCCGACCGTTCGTTCGCGTTGGAGCAGCCCGGCATCCACGCCCTGGCGTATGTCGGCACTGGCCTCAGAGAGAAGGTCAAGCAGGCTGCGGGCCCGCCGGAATTCGCTCGTCTCAAAGGCGAGTGCATCGAGGCCCTTGCCGGGTTCGGCCTGGTGTTGGAGCATCAGCACATGGCTGTAGAGTTTGTAGACACTCTGTCTGGCGGACGAAACTGCAGCGCGGGATTCGGGGCTGGCGAGGTTAGCCCGTGTGGACTCTGCGATCTTCAGCGCCTCCTCTATGTTGACGCGTGCCGCCTTGGGGTTACGAGTCCGTTCCCTCAAAGCCAGCATATAAAGTCCCCTTAACAACGAGTTCGGATTACCCAGTTCGCGCAGGATAGCCACGCTCATCTCGGAATATTCAATGGCTTTGTCCAGGCGACCGAGACGCTCATTATAAGAGCCCAAGTCAAGTAAAAAAGACGCTTCGTATGTTGGATACTTCTGCTCACGAGCCAGGACCAGCGACTGTTCGGAATATTCGAGAGCCTTCTCAAAATTGCCCATCTTGCTGGCGACTAGCGCCAGGTTGGCGAGCGCGACCAATTCATATTCCCGCTGTTTCCTTTCGCGAGCGTATGCTAGCGCTTGCTCATAATATTCGATCGCTTTGTCGTTACGGCCCATCGTGGAATATGCACCACCTAGATTGATGAGAGAGCCGCTTTCATTACCTTTCATCTCGCGCAGTATTGCCAGCGCCTGCTCCTGATACTCGACGGCCTTCTCTAGACGTCCCGTGGCCTCATAGGCGAAACCAAGCCAGATCATAGCAAGACGCTCACCATCTCGATTCTTGTCCGTACGCGAGATCTCCAGCGCTTGGTCGGCAAGCTGGATCACCCTGTCAGGACGACCCAGATTTCCGTACACCTTGGCCAAATTCACTAGCACACGGGCCTCGCCCGCACGCAGTTTCACACTACGCATAAGCGAGAGCGACTGTTCATAGGCCTCGATCGCCTTTTCGAATTGGCCGCCACTATCCTGAACCGTGAGCCCTACCAAGTTGAGCGTCAGTGCCTGCGAGTAGCGATCTTCCAATTCCCGGTAAAGTGCGATGGCCTGACCGAGTTTCTGGCTCAGTTTCTGGCTCAGTTGCGGATCCATATAGTTCGCTTGCGATCTCAGCCAAAGTGCTTCGTTTACCAGGGACTCCGCAGTAATGCGTTTTCGATCCTGCTCACTGGCTGAATCTTTCACCTCCAACCGTGCCACATAAGCCCCGCTGCGGGTTACGGCCCCGTTTGCACGGATCACGAGCTGATACGTTCCTGCCGCGGCCGCTTCGTACGAAAGCGAGTCGGGAGAGCCGATGATGTCGGTCAGATCACTCTCGATCAAGGGCTTGCCATCCATACCGGCGAGCGAGAGCTTAACGTCCATCCCTCGCTGCTCGACCACAACGCGCACGTACTGCCCGGCCGGGAGCGTGACCTGATAGGTATGCGACTCGCCACCCACGATAGTGCGCTCGACAGGCTTTCCGGATTCGAGCGGCACTGGCTGCGGAGTTGTTTGTGCTTGACCCAGGACGAACAACGTGAGAAATTGCGTCGCCAACAGAACAGCTTTTAATGACATTTAGGCCTCCTAAATACTCAGACGATATTTCGACACGAATTGGGTCATTTGTGTCTATCGCCACTCGCCTTGCATTGTAAACGCGGCCCAGTAATATGGCGACTGCCATTTCTTCTGCTTCCACATCTCGATCTGGGCGGCTCTTAAGGCTGCGGCTGGGCGTTCGTTGTCTTTGAGCATTCCGCGGTAGAACTTTGTCATCAGGTCAGATGTGGCTTTGTCGTTGACGCTCCAGAGGCTGACGACGACGCGTTTGGCTCCGGCGTACATAAAACCGCGGGTCAGGCCGATCAGGCCTTCGCCTTTTACCTCTTTGCCGAGACCGGTCTGGCAGGCGCTTAGGACGACGAGTTCCGCGGGCAGTTTCATGTTGTAGATATCGTTGGCACGCAGGAAGCCGTTCTGCGTTTTTCCCTCGGCGTCTACCGTCGAGAGCACGAGCGAAGACAAACCCGGCCGTTCGGTGTCGAGCAAGCCGTGGGTGGCAAAATGCACGTAGCGATACTGTGCAAGCTCGCCACTGAGAACATTCGACCGGCTGGCCTGAAAGTCGCTTGCCCGGAAGCTTACGTTCTTTGGTACTAGTGCCATTAGCCCGTCTGCCTCTTGGCGCGTGAAGGGCAAGCGGCGGATCACCAACCTTTTATTCCCAAGGGATTCATCGGCAATATACTCAAGACCGCGGGTCTCTGCGGGAACTGCGTTTTGCGCCATCAGCTTGTCGTCAGGCGCGGGCGCCGGAGTTTTGAAACGAACATCGGTGCGATCAAAGACCGGGTCCGCAATTACGGCCAACATCTTTGGAGCAAGTGGTCGCCCGGCCAACTCGGTTCGTTGTATCGCCAGAGCCGAGGCAGAGGGTAAACTCACCACTTCGTGACCGACAATGAGCGGCTGATTGTTGTCGGCTCCGGGATCGGGGAGCATGGCAAACGGTATATACTGCAACGCCCCGTCGGCGACGATGACCAGCCGTTTGTTGCCAAGTTGAGCGGTGGCGGGGCTGATCAGCATCCGGCTTAGTGCCTCTGCGGCGGCGGGAAGTTTCGCTTCGGCCTCTGTGAAACGTGCATTTCGCTGGATAGCGGTCTCGCCACTTTTTCTGCTGTTGCGGGCCGTCATCATTTCGTAAACCTGCAATGCACGTTGCTTGATCAGCTCTTCCTTTGGCAGCTCGTAGCTTGTCAATAAATCTTTGGTGACTGCCCATAAATGGCTGCGATCCTCGCCGAGTGCGTATTCGAGCAGCAGCGTGTCGGCATCGAGTTCGGCTTGAATCTCTTTTAGCTTAAGCGGCTGGGGTTGCGTGAGGGCGGCATATTTTGGACTGGCTTTGCGGATGGCCGCCTGCGCCCGCTCGTAGTCGTTTTCAAGCTGGCCGATCTCCTTTTTCAAAACATCAGCCTGTTCGGGTTTGTCGGTCTGCGTCAGGAGCCCGGCCTTATCGTTTAGCTGCTTACCCAGACTGCTCTCCCGTTCGATCAGCGTGGCGTCCACGCCCTGTCGTAAGTTAGCGCCGGCTTCGGCGAGCAGGTCGATCAAACTGCGGGCACGCTGGCGTTCGCTGACTTCGATAGCCAGGGCATCAAACCCTTTCGTTGGTTCGGCCTGGTGCTGACGCATCAGCACGTCGGCGTAAAGCTGGTAAGAGCTTTGCACGGTGGCGAGAAATGAGGAGCGGGATTCCGGAGTGACGACCTCCGTGCGGGTGGACTCGTTAACCCTAAGGCTCTCCTCGACGTGGGTGCGTGCCGCAGAGAAATTGCCCTGGGCTCGTTCGGCTCGTGCCCAGTTATAAAGTGTATCTGCTTCAGTTAATCTATTTTTAACTTCACGATTAATCGCCAGCGCTAGCTGGTAGTAGGTGATCGCCTTCTCGTTGCGGCCCAATTCGGAATAGGCTTGGCCCAGTAAGTTGAGGGCGATCCCTTCGCCGAATCGGTTATTTACCTCGCGATGGATCACCAGTGCCTGCTCAAGATATTCGATCGCCTTCTCATAGCGGCCCAAGCTATGATGGTTAGTGCCCAGAAAGTTAAGCGTGCCTCCTTCGCCCCACCGATTTTTCACTTTGCGAGCTATTGCCAGTGCCTGATCGAGATATTCAATTGCTTTCTCGTGGCGGGTCAGGTTGCCGTAAGCGATCCCCAGATTGTTGAGCGTATCTCCCTCGGCGTCCTGGTCTTTGACCTCGCGAGCTATAGCCAGCGCCCGCTCAAAATATTCAATCGCTTTCTCGTGACGGTTAAGATTGGTATAGGCGAGGCCTAAATTATTGAGCGCCGTTCCCTCGCTGACCCGGTTCTTCGCCTCGCGGGAGATCGCGAGCGACTGCTCATAGTATTCGATCGCCTTCTCGTAACGGCTCACAATGTAATAGACATTGCCTAGACTGATGACCGCAACCCCTTCGCCAGACCGGTCCTTTATCTCGCGATAGACCGCCAGCGCCTGCTCGAGATATACAATCGCCTTATCGTAACGGTTCAGGTAGATATTGGCATTGGCCAGATTGTTTAGCGTGCGTCCCTCGGTAGTGCGGTCCTTTGCCTCCCGAAAGATCACCAACGCCTGTTCGTAGTACTCAATTGCTTTCTCGTAGCTGTTCGACCCGAAATAAGAAGTTCCCAGATTGCTGAACGTGCCCCCCTCGCCGGCCCGGTTCTTTATCTCGCGATAGATCGTAAGCGCTTGCTCAAAATATTCGATCGCTTTGTCATAACGGTTGAGGCTGTTATTGGCAGCACCGATGCTGGAAAGAGACCAGGCTGTCCAATAGGGATCGCCCAGTTCGCGCCACACTGGGAGAGCCTGCTGCAGCTTGTCGATCGCCTGCTCTGCTGTCTTCCCGCCCGACTTTCGCAACTCGAAGGCTTCCAGCAGCAATCGCTCGGCGGCAATTCGCTGCCTATCCGGTGCCGTGGCCGCCGCCTTCACTTCTAGCCGCACATTGTATGATCCGAGCAGAATAGCTGAGCCGGCGGCACGCACCGTGAGCCGATGCTCCCCGCTCGTTGCGGCCTCAATAGTCAGCGACTCCAGCCCACCGGCCGCGGTGAGGTTGACCTTAGCTATCTGCTTATTGTCTGGGGCCGCGAGCACGAGCGTCGCGTCAATGGCTTTCTGCTCCAACACGAGACGCGCGGACTCCCCCGCCCCCAGACTAACTTGATAGGTGTGTGACTCGCCGCCAGCGATCTCGCGCTCTATCGGTTGACCGGGGATAAGTGTCGCTGATTCCGCGCTGATCTGAGCTTGGCCCACGACAGACAACAAACTAAGAAGGAACAACAATGGCAATCCTTTAAAGAACATATAATCCATTTTCGAGCAGACCCTTTAAGAACCGGGCTTGTCGCTCGGTTTGTCGGGCTTCGAGCTAATAGACAAAGGAATTGTCAAAAGCAATGGCTGCCCCGGCTTGGCCTGTATGCGATATATCGTTTGCGGAGGCGAGTCATTCTGAGTCAGATCGCCTTTGCCGGCGGCAGCCGCTTTCTCCGCCTTGCTCATGGCACGTCCAGCGCCGGTTTCCAATTCAAGCTGCTGCGTCAAGACCCCCCATTGTTTTTCATACATGTCGAACTGCCCGGCGGAAACCCTTAGTGCACCCCGGCCGATCGTGAGATCGGTCAAAGGTTTGTCGGAGACGATAACGGTTAGCGATTCGCCGGCGTGATCTTCGCGGCTCCGCTTCAAGGTGTAATAAGGCGGTTTGTCGTCGGCCGACGGGATCTCGATCACGCGGCCGGCGCTGACCTTATTATTGCCTCCGTTTATACTAAGCGTAGGAAAGATCAGATAAGGGTCCCCGAAGGTGCCATCGGCATACATTTCACGGTCGAAAACATAAAGGTATCCGGCGCGGGGAGATTCGATCGTGAGCTGCACCTTTGAGCCTTCCGTGAGCGGAGTCCCGCCACCGACGCGCTCCGGCGTCCATTCGCCCTGCTGGTGGAGAAGCTGCCGCACTTCGGCTTCATCCGAAGTTTTTGAAGGACGCAGCCGCCAGACGGTTACGCCGACCACGGCAGGGCCGCCAGGCATGTCTTTCGATGTCGGAACCGGGGTTTTGCCCACGACACGATAGCGTACTGGCCTCAGCCGGCGAGCCGGAGCTCTGGCTGCCGGCCGCTTCTTTAGGAAAGCGGTGTCCCACAGGTCTCTGGTGGCGTCGTCCTGGGACTGGGCCCGGAGGACGAACGGAGACGCAAGAATGGCGATCAAGATCAAGATATATTTCGTCATAATGGTTACATTTTTATAAACGAGATCAAGCGGCACAAAGGGTCATCTAGTGGTGTTCCAGCTTGATTGCGTGCGCGATAAAATCGCCGCTCGCCCTCACATGCGAGACTTTTTGTACATCATCGCGTTCCACATTCACACCACTCGCCGGATGACTCTGAAGGAGCGTTACGATCATCTGGTTCAACTCGGGGTCCTTGATCCTGCCCCGGTCTGCGGGATTTGCAAAACGCTTGGCGGATTCGAGCTCGGCAATCGTTTTTTCCGACCACAGGAGCCATATGAGCTCTGTGCCCTCTTTCTCATCAAGCTCGAACCAGCTCTGCTTCGGTATCTGTATTTCCTCGTTCCCGGATAGAAAAGCGAGGCCGTCATTTGTAGCGGGCGTCGGAAAAAGGATGTTGTAGTATGCCTTTCCGCCCGCGTCATCGGGCCCCTGATTCAGAATATATAGGTAACCGGGCTGAACGCCTTTGACGTTGATGCGGATCCGGTCCTTGTTTCGGAACAGCATCTCGCCGGACAGGGCGAATGGCTCTTTATATCGCCCATCGGTAAAACTCTGCACGGTCAATGAGTAAGTCAGGGTGCGTGTCGCCACGGGTTGTGCGGGCTGAGACGCCGTGGCGGTTGCGTCGCTTTTCGTTTCTGGCTTCGATAAGTACCAGACTATCCCGGCGACGACCACGGCGCAGGCGGCCAGTGCAGCAATCAACGCGGGAACGTACTTTCGGTGTTTGTCAGTGCCGGCCCCCGATGCTTTAGCGGGCTCGCTTGCCACCGCCACATCGGCAGACGGCATCACTCTAGTGGCTGTCTCCAGAGGTAAACCACGATTTGTCAGCTTAGGGCCGCTCTGATTTCTGTTCAGCTCGTTCTCGAACTCGAGCCGGTTACATATCCGCTTCAAGTCTGTTGCAAGTTCTTCGATATTCGCGTACCGTTCGTCGGCATTCTTCGCCAGCGTCTTTTCGATTATGTGCCTGAGCTCGGCCGGAGCATCGCGTTCAAATATATCCATTATCGGTACCGGTTGGTTAAGGATCGCTACTAGGACGTCGGTCTGCGTCTCTCCGGCAAACGGCAGCTTGCCTGTCGCCATTTCATAGATCATCACGCCCAGACTCCAAACATCAGTCCGCCCATCGACCTTGACGCCGCGAGCCTGCTCAGGCGACATATAGTTTGGCGTGCCCATTACCATGCCGGGTTCGGTTCTGAACATCGTTGCGGCCTCGAGGCCTTGCTCGGTTGGCTCGGGCGGCGTCGATAACTTTGCCAGTCCGAAATCGAGCACTTTCAGAAACCCGTCTGGACGGATCATGATATTCTCGGGCTTTATATCCCGATGAATTATCCCGGCTGAATGAGCAGCGGCGAGGGCCGACGCAACCTGGCTTGCTATTTCGAGCGTTTCTTTCAGCGACAGGCCGACTCTGATCTTTTCACGTAGCGTCACGCCATCGACAAATTCCGTAACAATGTAGTTCGAACCTTGATCCGATCCGAACTCGTGAATCGTCAATATGTTCGGATGGTTCAGGCCTGACGCCGCTTTCGCCTCATGTTTGAACCGCCTCAAACGGTCAGGATGTTCGATCAGGGTTGGTGGGAGGAGCTTCAACGCCACCTTGCGACTAAGCAGCAGATCGTCGGCGAGGTAGACCTTGCCCATCCCGCCTTCGCCCAGCAAACGTTCGATCCGGTAATGCCCGAGTGTCGTCCCTATCAACTCTATCGAGACCTCGTCTGCGAACATATCTGCAACGATCGCATCCGCCGAG
>JANNON010000363.1:0-2900 GCA_031399105.1 Blastocatellia bacterium
CAACAGCATTCTATGCCAGGATGATTCCAATTGATCCGCCAATTGCGACACTTTCGTAATGTCGTACGGAACCGCGACATCAGAACAGCCCGCCCGTGCAAAAAGGGACAAGTAACGTGCATTTGCCAAATCCGGACAGAGGAGCCGCCGCTTTCCAATCTTGAGCTCCACACCAAGCAAGGTATGCTGAACGGCCACCTTCGCATGCTTGCCAGAAACTTCGAAGTGATACGAGCGAGTGCGCAACTTCAGAACACGCTCTTGGTAAATTTGCGGCAGCCACTCATCACCTAACTCGGCAATGATCTCGTTGACGTTCTGTTGTGCCGTCCTCATTTTCGCCCTGCTGCCGCGTCTATCCGCTTGCTTATAAGAAAGCGCTGCCGGGCAGCGCGACAGGAAAGGGCAGAGCGTACTCGCAGGCAACCACTAAAAACTTGAGCGTTACCTGCCATCAGGGCTGTGAGATCCACACTACGTTCGGACGTCGTTGTAATGCGTTTATGACTCTATCTGGGAACAGACCGAGATAAAGGACGCCCACTGTAGTAATCACCAGCGCCAACGCAATACTCGCTGGAATCGGCGGAGCGGTCCAGGCACTGGTTCGTTCACGGAAGAACATCACAATGATCAGTCGCAAATAGTAGTATGCCGAGATTGCAGTGTTGAGGACTCCGAGGACTACCAGCATGTAGTAACCCTCATCGACTGCCGCGCGGAACACCAGGATTTTTCCGATGAAACCTGCCGTCAGTGGCATCCCCAACAAACTCAGTAGAAACAACGTAAGAGAGAAGGCCAGCACTGGGGCCTTAAATCCGATACCGTTGTAGTCTTCGACTTCGGTGCGCCGGTCGCCGGTGCGGGCGATCAACTGCACGACCGCAAAAGCGCCCATGTTCATCACGGCGTAAGTCATCAGGTAGAAGATCACTGCGGTGATGGCTTCGCTTTGCTTGACGGGATCGGGAGTTGCCCCTGCCGCAATAAAACCGACCAGAGCATAACCCGCGTGCGCTATAGACGAGTACGCCAGCATTCGCTTTACATTGTTCTGCGCGATCGCCACGACGTTCCCGATCGTCATCGTGAGAATCGCCAAGACCGTAAGAGCCGCCAGCCAGGCCTCATGTATTTGACCACCGACACTTTGACCGGTGGTGGTAGCCACAAATGGAAACGCAAAGATGAACACACGCATGAACGAAGCGAACCCGGCGGCTTTGGGGCCGGCGGCCATAAAAGAGGTTACGGCAGTGGGTGCGCCTTCGTAGACATCTGGAGTCCAAACATGAAACGGTGCGGTCGCGATCTTGAATCCGAACCCGACCAGCATCATCGCCGCACCAGCAAACAAGAGCGCCGGATACTGAGCGGACGAAATGCGAGCGGCAATCTGCGCGATGTTGGTTGTTCCGGGCAGCCCAGCGGCGGTGGACGTTGCGCCATAAACCAACGCGATCCCGTAAAGCAAAAACGCCGATGAAAAGGATCCCAAAATGAAATACTTCATCGACGATTCGTTTGAGCGAAAGTCTTTACGTCGGAATCCGGCCATCACGTAAGTCGCAATCGATAAAATCTCGAGGCCGAGGAAGACGATCACGAGATCGCCGCCCGACGCCATCAGCATCATTCCGGAAGTAGCGAAAAGCAATAGTGCGTGGAACTCACCGGCGGCGAGCCGCTCGTCCTCAACCCAAACCATCGACACTAAAACGGTGAGCGCCGAGACTAAAAGAAACACCAGAGTGAACCCCAACCGCATGCCATCAAGCACGATCATGCCATTGAATGCGGTTGACACGTTGGGCCAGTTACTCCAAAGCCATATTGAACTGGCGGCAGCCGCGCTGAGTCCGGCGAGAGAAATGCCCCCTGTGATCCAACGCTGCGTGGGTTTGGCAAAGGCGTCAACCAGCATCACTACGACGGCGATCACACACACTATTAACTCAGGCAGAATCAGCCAGAAGTTAATATCCGGTCGCGTGAATTGAAATGCCAGAAAAGGGGTCATCGTTTCAATCATTCGGGTTTATGCGATTGCCCCGGGTTCGAATCGTCCGCCGAGTTCCTGGTGGTTTCAACGGGAGCGAATGAACCTCCCGTGGCAGGTCTTGCAACGCGCTTCTGCACCACCTCGACCGCGCCCCTGGAACGGTCAAGAAACGGTCGCGGATAGACGCCCATTAACAGCATCAGTAACAGTAACGGCACCAGCAACCCAACCTCACGTGCGTTCAAATCGGCGAGAGCCGCGTTCTGCGGATTACTAACTGGACCAAAGACCACGCGCTGCAACATCCAAAGCATATAGACCGCGGCCCAGATGACTCCCGTACCCGCGAGCATGGTTGCGATCCAGGGATAGCTAATAGCAGTTGAAGTCCACATTCCGATCAAGATCAGAAACTCTCCGACAAAACCATTGAGAAACGGCAAACCAACCGACGATAACGACGCAATCACAAACAGAGTGGCAAACCACGGCATCGGTTGGGCCAAACCACCAAACTCACTAATCATCCTCGTATGCCGGCGCTCGTATACAAATCCCACGAAGAGGAACAGCGCTCCAGTTGAAACTCCGTGGTTGAGCATCTGATAGAGCGCGCCCTGCATTCCCATTTCAGTGAACGAGAAAAGACCGAGCACAACAAAGCCCATGTGACTGACCGAAGAGTACGCGACGAGGCGCTTTACGTCAGGCTGGACCATTGCTACGAGCGCGCCGTAAATAATGCCGATAATGGCGAGCGTGATCAGAACCGGAGCAAACTTACGCGACATCTCGGGAAATAGCGCGAGATTGAACCGCAGCAAGCCGTAGGTTCCCATCTTCAACAGCACCCCCGCAAGAATGACAGAACCGGCAGTTGGTGCTTCCGTGTGCG
>JANNON010000865.1:0-13905 GCA_031399105.1 Blastocatellia bacterium
CAACAATCACATCTACATCACCGGCTGCACCAGCTCCAACAATCTCCCAACCAAGCATGCCTTTCAGAACAACCGTCAATCCCTCGGCGACGGGGACGATGCATTTATAGCTGTCTTCGATCCTTCGCAGGAACGCGGCAATGACACCCTGCTTTATTCCAGCTACCTCGGCGGCGAAGGCGAGGATATCGGCAGGGGCATCGCAGTAGACAATGATCGCAATGCGTATGTCGGTGGCAGCACCTCGTCGAGGGAACTCAGAACCAAGAGTCCTTCGTCGCTCGCTCCTCTCCAACAGAACTTCCAGGGTGGCGGCTTCGACGGTTTCGTAGCCAAGGTTGACACCGAGTCCCAGGGAGATTCTTCATTAACGTACCTGACCTACTTCGGCGGCAACATCAATGACCGAGTTGAAGGAGTGGCAGTGGATTCTTTGCAACGGGCTTATATCACTGGCGCGAGTAATTCTTCAGCGAGCACTTTTCCGCTGCGCAATGCGTTCGATGCGACTCAGACGAATGGCGAAGCCTTCGTCGCGAAGCTCAATGCCGATGGCACTGCGCTCTTCTACTGCACCTTTCTTGGCGGTGAAAATGGCAATACGTCCGAGGACGGCGAAGAGGGTCTCGACATCGCGATCGATACCGCCGGCAATGCGTACGTAACGGGTCGCACAACGGCCGAAGCCAGTTTTCCGGTTGGCTCTTTAGCTCCTCCATTTTCCACAGACCTTCAGGGAACGGCGTTCGTTGCGAAAATAGCGGCTTCAGTCGCAAACAACGTGACCCCAGCTTTGCTTTATTCGACTACCTTTGGAGGCAAGAGCGCACGAAGCAATTCGATTGCCGTCGACATTAGAGGCAATGTGTATTTGACGGGCACTGCGGGGGAGGATCTCCCGACCACGGCTGGCGCTTTTGAAACTGAATTCAATGGTGGATCTTTCGACGGCTTCGCCGCGAAGATCGCAGCTAACAACGCCGACACTATCGGCGTCTATCGCCCTTCCACGAATCAGTTCCTGCTACGTAATTCGAACAGCGCAGGCCCGGCTGATATCACAATCTCCTTCGGGCTGGCCGGTGATCTTCCTGTGACCGGCGACTGGGACGGCAACGGCATCGATGATGTCGGAATCTTTCGACCCAGCACCGGACAGTTTCAGTTGCGAATTCCGGGTCTCAGGCCTGCTGTGACGATCGTTACTCTTAGCTTCGGTCAGGCGGGCGATCTACCGGTCGCAGGAGACTGGAACGGTGATGGCATCGATACGCCGGGTGTCCTTCGACCTTCCCTCGGCCAGTGGTTCTTAACGAATGGTCCCAACACGAATAACACCACACCAACAGTCGATCTCGTGGTTAACTTCGGACAAAGCGGAGACATTCCTTTAGCGGGAGACTGGAACGGTGATGCGCTCGACACGCCGGGAGTCTTCAGGACACAAACGGCTACGTTCATCCTCAGCAACGATTTCTTCGGAACCCAGGATATATCGTTCTTGTTCGGCATCTCTAAGTTCCTGGCAATGGCGGGTGACTGGGATGGTGATGGCATTGGATCCGTCGGAGTCTTCATCTCAAGTTCCGGCACCAACGCTTTGAACAATACCAACAGCACCGGCGACGGGGATGGCGATCTTCTCTTCGACTTCGGGCAGAGCGGAGACCTTCCGTTGGGTGGTGACTGGGACGGCAAGCCGTAAGAGTACGCGGCGCGGGGACAGGGTGCTTAGACGGAAAGGCCCCGAGATGAAGGATGAGTTCAAGCATCTCTCAGTCAGGAACTCTGGCCCTGTCCCCGCTTTCTCACAACCACTCACTCCTCACAACCACTCAGTCCCGGATTAACTTCTCAAGTCTGAAAGTCTCGCTGTCAGGAAGGCGGACCCTGTCCCCGCTTCCGCTTGTATAACCACCACTACCGGATCACCTTTAAATTTGATCTGGGAGTGAGTGGTTGTGGGAAAGCGGGGACAGGGTCCTCCTTCCTGACAGTGAGACTCTCGGACTTGAGAGGTGAGCTTGGGTAAAGGTATCGAAAAGGGGAAGCGCCTCATTCGTCTCTGAAACTCAGGCTCAGGTATAATTCTTTCGCCGTCCCCCTGTGGCAACCCACATTGCATGGAATCGCGTTTCCGGCGAGAGTATATTTATGGCTTCAGAATCACCGCGGACAAAGATAAAGGCTTATTCACCTAAGAATTTCGTGAACACTCCGCCAGCCGAACGCCACAATCTGGTGCGCCGGCTTTGGCTACCCGTCGTTCTGCTTTTGGCACTGGCTGCCGGAGGACTCACCGGAATTATCGCCGCGTATCAGCTCAACTATTCGCGAGCCGCGAACGAGGTCGCGGCGCTGGCCACCTATCGGCCCAGCGTCGTTACTCGCGTCTATGCGGACGACGGCACCACCGTGATTGGGGAGTTCGCCCTCGAGAAACGAATTCCACTCAAGTATGAAGAGATTCCACAAGTCCTAAAGAACGCAATACTAGCCGTAGAAGACGCTCGCTTTTACGATCACATCGGCATCGATCCGATTCGCATCATCGGCGCCGCCTGGAAGAATGTTACGACCGACAAGGTCGAAGGCGGATCCACGCTCACGCAGCAACTCGCGAAGAATCTCTTCTTGTCACGCGAACAGACGCTCAAACGAAAAATGAACGAGTGGGCGCTGGCCCTTCAGATCGAGCGTTACTACACCAAGAACCAGATTATGGAGCTCTACGCGAACCACATGTTCCTCGGAGCAAACGCGTATGGCATGGAAGCCGGCGCCGAAACGTACTTCGGCAAAGAGGCCAAGGATCTGACATTAGGGGAGGCTGCCTTATTAGCTGGAGTTCCAAAAGCACCAAGCGATTATTCGCCGACCGCGAACCCGGCAAAAGCGAAAGAGCGTCGCGATCTCGTGCTTGATCAGATGGCGCGAAATGGTTTCGCGACTCAAGCCGAAGTTGATGCGGAAAAGGCGAAACCGATTCAACTCGCCGACACCGCTTATTACAACTCACAGCGAAAGTCTTCGCCTTTTGATTATCCGGTGGAGCACATCAGACAAGAGCTGGAAGAAAAATATACAACTCGCGTCGCGCAGGGTGGGCTTACCGTCTACACAACTATCAATGTCGCCGCGCAGACGAAAGCTTACGAAGTAGTGCGCGCTGGACTGCGACGTTATGACAAAGGACACTCCGGCTGGCGATCGACGTATAACTCGATTCCAACAGCCACCGGCGCGGCCCCCACTCAGCAGGAATTGGCTAACTTCAAACATCCGGATTGGTATGGCAGCGACTATGAGAAGGGTCGTTTCCTGATGGGCTTGATCATGAAAGTTGATCGGGCCAGGAACGAAGCCACTGCTCGTTTTGGAAATTACCTGACCACGGTAACGGCTGCGGACATGGGTTGGGGCAAACGATCGCCGGCGACGGAATTCAAGCCCGGCTACCTCGCAGAGTTTGAGATCAAAGAGGTGGACGAAAAGAACCGGCGTTTGAAAGTAGAGCTTTCGCAGATTCCTGCGGTGCAGGGCGCAATGATGACGCTCAACGCCAAGACCGGCGAGATCGTAACGATGGTTGGTGGTTACGATTTTTATACAAACAAATTCAACAATGCCACGCAGGCTTATCGGCAGACCGGTTCGTGTTTTAAACCTTTCGTCTACACAGCAGCGGTCGAATGGGGCATGACGCCGGACACAACTGTGAGCGGGGCGCCAATTAAAATTGGAGACTGGAATCCGCACAACTATGACGGATCAACTGGCAACGGTGATATGCCTTTGAAAGTTGCGCTGGCAAAGTCGATGAATATCCCAGCCGTTCACTTGCTGCAAACAGTTGGCATTCAGACTGGGGCACAGATGGTCCGGCGGTTCGGAATCAAAGTGCCGATGGCGCCATATCTGCCATCCGCACTGGGCGCTACGGAAGTTCCGCTCGATCAGATGGTGTCGGCCTATTCGGTCTTTCCTAACAAAGGCATCCGGGTTGAGCCACATCTCATTCGCAAGGTTTTGGATCGCGATGGCGCGACGCTCGAAGAATGGGAAAAGACTACTTACAAAGTCGTTAATGAATATGTGGCACTGACTATGGCTTCGATGATGCGCGGCGTAGTCACGGCAGGAACAGCCACGGCGGCGCAGTCGTTGGGCGTGCCGCTCGCGGGAAAAACTGGAACAGTGAACGATCAAACTGATGTCTGGTTCATTGGTTACACACCAACCTACGTTACCGGCGTTTGGATGGGTTATCCAGGAAGAAAGAAATCGCTGGGCGCGGGCATGACTGGAGGCAGTGGCGCGCTTCCCTTCTTCATCGATTTCATGAAGGACTTTTTAAAGGAAAAACCGAAAGAGGATTTCCCGAAGGCCGGTGACATGCCGGAAGATATGAGAGAACTGTTCCGTCAACGTCAGCGCGAACTCTCAGCCGAACGGGCGCAACACGCGGCTGAATCCGACAAAGAAGAGGGAGATGAAAAAACTCCTGCGTCGGACACCACTGAACCGAAGCTGGAACAGGTTACTTTGCCTCCACCACCGAAGGCTGATGATGGGCCAGCAGCGCCGGCGGCAAGAACTGAAACGGAAACTCCTAAAACAGAACCTCCACCACCGGCACAGACACGTCCGCGTGAAGCCGATCCGCAAAAGAAGCGCGGGAAGAAAGGTGAAGACGAGCCGTAAGGAATAGGGATCCGTCATCCTTCCGCCTTCACCCTTCACCCTTCACCCTTCACCCTTCACCCTGATTCGATCTATTGCATACGGCAGCATCTTGCGCCACCACGGCCAATCGTGGTCCACATCGTGCCCCCAAAGATCCAGAGTGTGCGGAATATTCTTGGCTTTAAGAACGTCTGAGAGTGCACGACTTCGTTCCGGCGCTTCATATGAACCCTGGCCCGACAAAATATAGATTCCGTCTGCCTGACGAAGGATCGGCAAATGGAAATCATCGTTTAGGTTTGGAAGGTAATCGGCAGGATTGTTGAAGTAGACGTTGTCGTCATAGTGACCCTTTAGATAAGACCTAACGTCATAACTGCCACTCATCGCGATCACGCCACGAAAGAGATCCGGATGCTTGAAGTATTCGTTGGCGGCCAGAAATGCTCCCAGACTCGCTCCTGTTGTTATGGGTCGCGCATCGTCACCGGCTTCTCTCCGAATCAACGGCAAAACTTCATCGACAATGTAACGGTCAAACTGAGTCAGCAGCTCTGCTTTTAGATGCGCCGGCATCTGTTCGTTAAGCAGGCTGTAACGGTTCACGCTGTTGATTGAGTACGCTCGAATCAGCCCGCTCTCGATCTGCGGTCGAATTGCATCGACTAGATGGAAGCGTTCGTACTCGAGATAGTCCGCTGCGGCCGTCGGAAACATAAGCAGCGGTTGACCCGCATGTCCGTAAGCGACCAACGGCATTTCGATGTTTAAGTTGGGACTGAACCAGGCTGTTGTGCGACGTTCCATATGGACCTTTCAAACTTAGGGTGGTAGGTGCTGGGTACTATAAGAAGAGTGCTGAGTTTGCCCGAATCGAAGAACCGATACCGCCCTTCGACTCTGGCTGTTCGCTGTTTCTGTTCGCTGTAGGCTTCAACAAGTTCGAGATAGTCTCGCAAACCGAGACGACTGGCAAGCGGCATAATGAGCTGTCCCAACGTCATAGGTCGTTGGCCCGGATTTGTCGGTATTCTAGAAACGCTGTCCAGACTTAAGACAAGTTAGGCTCCTCATCGAGACCGGATTATCGTTTTCATTAGGTTCTCAGCGCTTAAGCGCCAGGTTTCCAGTGGGCATTCTTATTGCTGCAATTACACTCCCCGCAAATAAAAAAGCACTTTCACCTCCCGGATTAAGTAGGTTCCTAGCAGAGGAGATCACAATGAAGCGCCTTATCACAATGGGGATTTTCCTGGCAGTAATGGTCGTTGGAGCTGTTCGTTCCAACGCTGACCCACTCATTTTTGTAGCAAACTTGTCGGGACCTGCTGAGGCCCCTCCGAACGCGTCTCCGGGAAGCGGTTTCACTACGGTGACTATCGATCCCACTGCTCACACCATGCGCGTGCAAGTTACGTTTGGAGGGTTGGTTGCTGGGGTTACGGCGGCTCACATCCATGGTCCAACAGCCGTAGCTTTTACTGGTACTGCCGGCGTCGCTACAACTACCCCAACATTTCCTGGTTTTCCGGGCGGTGTGACTAGTGGAAGCTATGATGTAACATTCGACATGACGCTGTCGTCGAGTTACAACCCAGCCTTCATAACGGCAAACGGCGGCACACCGTTAAGCGCGGAGGCTGTTCTTTTCTCGGCGATCATGGATGGCCGAGCATATTTAAACATTCATTCATCAACATTTCCCGCTGGGGAGATTCGTGGTTTTCTGGTCCCCGTTCCAGAACCGGCGACGATGCTTTTGCTCGGATCTGGATTGGCCGGCGTAGCCTTAAAGATTCGCCGGAGGCGCCTCGCGAAAGCAATTCGTTAACCCGTTAACCTCGATTCAATACTGCGATTTTCGATAGCATCACCGCGAAAGCCACCTCATTGGTGGCTTTCGGCGCTTCAATCCGCGATCTCTTGTAAGCCCTCATCGTGCTCGCTTGACCCGCGCGCAACCCATTTGCTATAAAAATTCGCTCGCGCTGCACTGAAATCTTTCACCGTGTCTCGCGTTATTCCGCAGTAGCTCAATGGCAGAGCATTCGGCTGTTAACCGAAGGGTTGTAGGTTCGAGTCCTACCTGCGGAGCCAACACCTCAGTTTTAGGTAGAGCACTTCAATAGCTACTCTCACGAGTAGCTATTTTTGCTTAATGACGCTTTCGATGATGCTTTGTTGGATTTAACGTGCACATCGTGCAGACGACGAATGCGGGCACACGTTTCGCATCAATCCCCGGAGCAGAACGAAGCAAACGAATAAATTCGCCCGATACGGTGCCGCGCCGGTTAACCGCAATTTGGGCAAAATGGGGTTTCCGATTGGATCTCGCGACACGTTCATTACCCAGAGTCGTTATTGTCGACTACCGTACCGGAAACTCGAACTCGGTCAAGCGGAGCCTTGATCGCCTCGGTTGTCCGTCAATCATCTCCTCACAGATCCAAGATGTTACTCAGGCTGACAAAATAGTACTGCCAGGGGTCGGTCATTTTAGGACCGCGATGGTTAACTTGAGCGAGCTCGGTTTGCTGGATGCACTTAACGAGGCCGTGCTGATAAAACGAAAACCCGTTCTGGGCATTTGTCTCGGAATGGAACTGATGGCGATGACGAGCGAAGAGGGCAATGCGCATGGTTTGCAATGGCTCGACGCCAAGGTCGTTCGGTTTAAGCCTTCACTTGCACCCCGGCTCAAGGTTCCCCACATGGGTTGGAACCGCATGCGAATCAAAAAGGTAAGCCCGTTAATGAAAGGCGTCGAAGATCTATCTGAGGTCTATTTCGCTCATTCGTATCATCTCGAAATTAACGATCGATCAGATCTCCTGACTGAAACTGATTACGGCATCTCGTTCCCATCGGCAGTCGAGCGGAACAACATATTCGGCGTGCAGTGTCATCCTGAAAAGAGTCACCGTATCGGTGCACAGGTCTTGAAGAATTTTATTGAAATGTAATGTTTCGCCCAAGAATCATTCCGGTTCTCCTGCTGAAAGACCTGGCGTTAGTAAAGTCGGTCCAGTTTAGAAATCACAAGTATCTCGGCGAGCCGATCAACGCGGTGAGGATTTTCAACGAACTGGGGGCTGATGAGTTGGTATTTCTGGACATTGCAGCGTCCAGGAAAAACCGGCTGATCTCGCTGGACTTTGTGAAGGCCGTCGGGGAAGAGTCGCAGATGCCTTTCAGCGTGGGTGGAGGGATCAAGACGCTCGGCGACATAAACGCGGTAATAGCGGCGGGAGCGGAAAAAGTTGTGCTCAATACATCTGCCGGTTGCGATCCGGGCTTTGTAAAAGCTGCGTCTGATGAGTTCGGATCATCGACAATCGTCGTCTGCATCGACGTAAAGAAGAAATTATTCGGCGTCGAACGAGCATGGATTCTTGGAGGGAGCCGGGCCACTCGCTTCTCTCCGCTCGACTTTGCGAAGCTGATGGAGGACTGCGGTGCCGGCGAGTTGATAATTCAGTCCATCGAAAGGGACGGCACGATGAAAGGCTACGATATTGATCTGATCAGGTCCATCTCGGAAGCGGTGAGCATTCCGGTGGTTGCGTTGGGCGGCGCCGGACGTAATGAAGATCTGGTAGACGCTTATCGTAACGGATATGCGAACGGGCTGGCCGCCGGCAGCCTGTTTGTGTACCAGGACAAAGGAAAGGGTGTGCTAATCAACTATCCAGAAAGAAAGGACCTGTCTTTTGAATAGTAGCTTTGTTCTGCGGGCCGGGACATTGGGCCACGAGCCAGTGAAGGACTCTATGCGAGTGAGAAGTTATCAAGAGTGCACCCGGTGCCTCATGGATACCACCGACCCGCTGATAACTTTCAATGAAGCCGGTCATTGTTGCCACTGTATCGAATTCCTGGACAAGAGGGCGAAGTACAACTATCAAGGCAAGGAAAGCGACGAGGCTCTCGATAGAATGATCGAGAACATACGGAGCGCGGGCAGAGGAAAGAAGTACGACTGCGTTCTAGGCGTAAGCGGTGGCGCCGACAGCTGCTACCTCGGATACATAATCAAAGAGCGCGGACTTCGGCCGGTGGCGGTCCACCTGGACAACGGCTGGAATTCCGAGAAGGCCGTGCTCAACCTCAAGAATATCACCCGAAAACTGAGCATAGATTACGAAAGCTACGTTCTCGATTGGGAGGAATTCAAAGACCTTCAGCTCTCATTCTTGAAAGCATCAGTCCCCGAGGCCGAAACCCCCACCGATGTCGCGATACCCGCCGCACTGCACGGAGTCGCCGCAAAGCACGGAATCAAGTACATACTCAGCGGCGGTAATTTAGCGACGGAGGGCATCTTGCCGAAATCCTGGCATTACGATGTCAGGGATCTTAAGTACTTCAATCACATTCAAAGTAAGTTCGGCAGTAAATCATTAAAGAGCTTTCCGACGTTTGGTTACAAAAAGGAGATTTTTTACAAGGTCGTGAAGGGGATTCAAATGGTCTATCCGTTGAATTTGGTGCCTTTCGTTAAAGATGAGGCAATACAGCTATTGAAGGATAAATTCGATTGGAGACCCTACGGCGGAAAGCATCATGAATCGACCTATACCAAGTTCATTCAATCTTATTATCTCTATGAGAAGTTCAAGATCGATTATCGTCGCGCTACCTTGTCAACTCAGATCTGTGTTGGCGAGATCCATCGGGACCGAGCTGTCGAACAGCTGAGATCCAGACCTTACAAGCCTGACGAAATTGACGAGGCGAAGCGCTACATTGCCAAGAAGCTGGGTGTTGATATCGATGAATTTGAGCGAATAATGCGCTTGCCGACGAAATGGTACTGGGACTATCCGAACGACCAGCGAATGCTTGGTTTCATCTACAACAGCTATCGTAGACTCTTTAAGAAGGAAAAGTTAGACCGCTTCTAAACGCTACGCGTCTTATGAAATCGGGAGCGAAGGTACGTACAAGCTATTTCCGTAAAATATCGTTATGCCCACCGGAGAATTTCTCCATTTTACCGAAAGAGCGCCAACTGGTGCGCGAACCACAGCCAAGGTATTGATGCCGAAGTCAGTCGCAGTCGTTATTCCTACCTACAACTACGGGCGATTCATCCTGGACGCCGTCCGCAGCGTTATTGCTCAGACTCTGCAGCCATCGGAGATCATTGTTGTAGACGATGGCTCAACAGATGAGACGGCGGCTGTTGTCGCAGCCTTCGGCAGCGGAGTGAGGTATATCTACCAGAACAACGCGGGTGTCTGTGCCGCACGCAATCGCGGCGTTAGTGAATCTACCAGCGAGCTAGTCACCTTCCTGGATGCAGACGATACCTGGGAACCAACAAATCTCGAAAAACAGTTAGCACGATTCGAGAGTGACGAGGAGCTCGGCCTTGTCCACTGCGCAATGCGCGAGTTCGATAGCGAGACCGGAGAAACGATTCGCTTTCATGTGGAAGGCGGCGAAGACGGCGTGGCAGACAATCTGCTGTTATGGGAAGGCCCCGTGATTGTCGGACCAGGCGGAGCGCTTACGGTCAGGCGTAAAGCGTTCGATCACGTCGGCGGATTTGATACGCGCATGAAGGTCGGTGAAGACTGGGACTTTTGTTACCGTGTGGCTCGAGTGTTTAAGGTTGGATTTGTTGCCGAGCCTCTCGTTAATTACCGTAGTCACAACGCTGCCGCCCACCGTAACGTTGAAAACATGGAACGCGGGATGTTGATGTTTTACGAAAAAGCATTCGCCACCGTTGATCCCGAGATCTTGAAGCTGCGTCGACGAGCGTACGGGAATTTTCATAAAGTGATGGCCGGGTCGTATTTTCACTCGCGACGTATGGGGAAGTTTTTCTCGCATGCGGCAAAGAGCATCTGGATGCGGCCCGGGAACTTGGAATACTTTCTTCTTTTTCCAATGCGGAGGTTTGCTGCCGGCCGGGATCGTTGATCGGGTCTGGCGATTGTTGCTTCGATAGGCGCCAAACAAGCTTTCCGCTGCTATCGATCAACTGTTCTTGAGTGTGATCACGCGCAGGATCTTGTCTCTACCGCGGCAACTCACCTTTACGAACTCCTCAGGCGCGGTCAAGGAGAGAACTCAACACCACGTCAGAATTAAAATACTCCTCAGCTATCGTTCTCGCATACCGGCAGTTTGTCTCGTAGTCTGATTCAACTGCTTCAAGCGCACTGAGCGCCGCTGCTTCCGAGTCGAACGAGAATACTCCCTTACCTACCGGCAGCCAGCGTGAAAACCCTGTTTCTTCAGTAATTACGGGCCGGCCGCTTGCCAGGTATGCGGCGCTACGTTCACTAAACCATCCGCCTCGACTTGCAACGTAGCCGTGCTTTGCCACGGTCCATTCACCTTTCGAGTTTTCAATGAAGCGCTGGTAGTCCCAAGCGTTACGAATCACCTCCAGAGGATTGTTCACTTCCCAACCATGTTCAGTCAGCACGTCTCGCGGCGCGGATTCACTGCCCACCGCTAACCTGAAGGCCTTCCCTGATCTTCGCGGTAGGTTGAGGTAAGGATCAAAAGACTCCGACTTCATTCCGAAGTGCCTGCCGGCATGCTCAAGACTGGAGTAACTATCCCATTGCATGACAGTGGTCCATGGCGCGCTTAGCTTGCCCAAGGTAACGGGCCAGGCTCCCAAAAGTATCGGCTGCCGCGTTGGCCGCCACGGAAACCCATCGTCAGGAACAAGACAATCTGACAGTGCGATATTTTCAGCGAAAGTAAAAAAAGAGGTGTGACCAGCGGCCAAGGCGTGCGCAGAAGAATCCTGAAGGTGACGTATTTGCGTAAAGGCCGGATCAGTATCAACAAAAACGCGTCTGGGAATTCCTTCGAACCAGGAGCGAAGAGGATTAACTGCCGACAGGTTGAGCAGAACGTCGGCTGCAGCGCAGATTCTTTTCACTCGATCTACTTGCAGCCCAAACCAACAGTCAGTGCGCGCATCGTGGTAACCCCAGCGGTCTTGTAGTCCGAAATGTGAGAGGGTTTTCTTGACAAAGTCCAATCCGAAACTCGCATCAGTACCAAGGGAATCGGTCTGAGGGTTGTAACAGGACGGATAGTCGTCGCTGTCCTCGAGAAAGTAGACATCATGACCCAACTTCGCCAACCCGGCGACATATTGCAGATGATGCCAAATCAATCCACCAAGTGGACCACGCACCATGTAGCCGAGGACGACTATGCGCAGTTTCTCGGAGGAATTGATGCGGGTTGTCACAGGCGAGTGTTAGACGTCGAATTCAGGGAAAAGCGTAAATAGCAGGTGCTCTCTTTCTCTCACCTGCTGTTTTAGTTCAGGGGTGTAATAGTTCTGCCAATGTTGCGCGGCGGTGCGGCCTTTGCCGCGCGGCAAAATCTTCTCGTGATCGAGTACGAAGCAAACATCCTCGTCCGCGTAATCCATCGCGATCAGGAAGTTGTAGAGTCCCCTATTTAGGTCATCGGTCCGTACGAAGTGCAAATCAAACATGTCAGTAAGGTGCTTCTTGGCTGAAATATAATCCTGATCGTGTTGCAAGCGCTCATATGCTCGCAACGGTTCTCGAAAATAGAGGTTGATAAACTCACGGCTCCGCAGTCCGCACAGTTCAACATCTGAGGGCCCGCGAAATTTCTCAAAGGCAGCGTCAGAGAGGGTTACGTAATCCGCAAAACTGATATCTGGAAACGTTGGGTAATCTTCCTGGAAATGCGGAACGGCTTTTAAGTACGGCAGGTACTCGCGGCGTTTCCACCAGCCAAACTCATATTGTGAGACGTACAAATCGTACGGGTTTCTTATCGTGGCCAAAACTTTCTTCTCGCGATGATGAGCCGGAATCTCGCTGCATCCGGCGTGCTTCCTGGTGTTGTGGACCAGCTCGCCATATTTCGGATGTTGCGATCGAATCTCTTTCAAGATGATGTTCTTCAAATGAGTGAGGCGCGACCACTTCAAGCCGTAAAGACGAAACAGCATTGAGGTGACAAAAGTGCCACCAGTCTTCGGCTCATGAACGTAGACAAATTTATCGGTGAAGATCACGAGGCAAGTAGGTGCGATTCGAGCGCGTCAGAATTGCCGACAACTGCGACTCAACCTTTCATCAATTGAACTTCCTCTCCGCTTAGAGCATCTTCTTCACTGAGTCCCGCCAGCAGGAAACCCATCTCGATTAGATAGTTCAATATTCGATCGGCATTTTCTTCGGCTGAAAACCCTACCGTATCAATTGACAACTCCGCGTTGAGAGGCGGTTCGTACGGATCATCAACGCCGGTAAAATTCTTAATCTTTCCTTCGCGCGCCTGCTTGTACATCCCCTTCGTGTCGCGCCCTTCGCAAACGTCGATTGGTGTGTCAACAAAGATCTCGATGAATTGCCCATTGCCAGCCATGCTTCGACATTCATTCCGGGTCGCGCGGTAAGGACTCACGGCCGCACAAATCACTCCGCCACCGTGACGTGCGATCTCCGCCGCTACGTAGCCGATACGACGTATGTTGGTATCGCGATCCTCTTTACTAAAACCGAGTCCCTTTGAGAGGTGAGTACGAACCACATCGCCGTCCAATACCGTCACCTGCCTGCCATGCTCAAGCAGTTTGACTATCAGGATTTCCGCAGTCGTAGATTTTCCTGAGCCACTCAGTCCGGTAAACCAAAGACAGAAGCCCTGCTTGTGTCGAGGAGGGTGCGCTTCTTTTAGGATCGAAGCCACTTCGGATCTGGTGAACCATTTCGGCAAGGCGCGTCCGCGTTGCAAATAATTCTCGCGCACCTCGGTACCGGAAATTGACGCGGTCGGTGTGTCGGGCGCGATGCGCGAGACCTCTTCGTATCGATCCTCCGCCGGTATGTAGATCAATTCAGAGAATGGCACGGGTTGCACACCGAGCTCGGTTGCATATTTGCCAACCAACTCCTGAGCATCATACGGACCATAAAACGGACGGTCCTGCGAGTCTTTCCCTGGGCTAGCGTGATCGCGACCTACAATCAAATGATTAGCGCCGAAGTTGCGGCGAACTAACGCGTGCCAAAGGGCCTCGCGCGGCCCTGCCATGCGCATTGCCAACGGCAACAAGGCGAGCAGCATGCGGCGTGGATCGTAATATCTCTCCGCCAATACCTTGTACGATCGAACGCGAGTGAAATGATCGATGTCACCAGGTTTTGTGAGACCAACTACAGGATGAAGTAACAACACGCCACCCACGGCCTG
>JANNON010000874.1:0-3017 GCA_031399105.1 Blastocatellia bacterium
GCCGCCACCACCGCCGCTACTTTTCCGGGCTTCGGCTTTTGAGCCTTCACCGGATCCTTTGCTAAAACCCACACGGCCGTTTGAGTTAGCGCCGACGCCTTTGGCTGGGTCAGGATTTGGTTGTTTCCCAAGGGAGATAATCGTCGCGACATCATCGACTGCTGTCGTTGTCTCGCCGGAGTTAACGCGACGAGCTTCAGAGTCAATCACGGCAACAGCCAGCAGTATTGCTGTCAGGATAGAGATGGCGCTGAGCACGCTTACTGCGAAATTGGGAGTACTGAGTTTCTCAATGGCGAGCCGCCAGCAACCGAATGCCTTTCTGCTTAGGTATGCTGTTGGATCTGTCTTGATGGTGGGCCAGTCGTTCCGCGCAGTGCGGAAGAGGAATAGCAACTCCGCACGCAACCGGTCGGGCAGAATTGCCTGATCGATTATCGTCAGTCGTAATTCGCGGTGTGAACGATCCGAGTTAACCAGAGCTCGCAAAGGCACATTTGTATTCATACACGTCTCCGGGCCTCAACGTTTGAGTTAAGGAAAGTCTTGGTATCAGAGAGTTGGTTGGTAGGGAGACGAGGAAACTCTAAAGCTAGTTACCTTGAAAGCGAGAAAAGATACGGCGGGTTGCTTAAGAATCTCGTCGTTGCGGTGTAAGAGCCATGAGGCCCGTAAAACCTCGCAGTAGAGACTGTGCGAAGCCTCAATATCTGAGGAGACAAATCAAGATAGGTAGTCTCACTGTCAGGAAGGCGGACCCAGTCCCCGCTTCAAGTTGGCATAGTATCAAAGTCGGTTGGCAGATTCAAGTTGCTAACGATCTTCATTACGCCGAAACTAAGGCGGGGACAGGGTCCACCTTCCTGACAGTGAGACTGCGCATCTGGTCTTCCTAATATTCAACGCGCTAGTTCACACAATCTTCTTAACGGGTGGGGGGCACCAAACGCGTCCTGCAGGATTTTATGCTCGATTCAACAAACACCCCACCCGCTACTGCGTGGTGGTACTGACCTCATGACACCAGATCGAATGCTGCTCACTACTTTCCAGAGCTGCAATTTTCCGAAAGGGTTACGCTGACGAGAAATGGGCGCGACTACGAGAGTCGCGCCCATCGTTTTCTGATCGGTGGTTACGCGATCAGAATTCTAAACGCACTGCGAACTGCATGATGCGCGGAGCATAAGCACTGCCCGTTGTGATCTGACCAAAGGTCGCGCTGTTGATGTTGAAGATATTGCTGTCTTCACCAACAACCACCGCGTTCGCGCCTGAAGGAGCAAAGAAGTTGACGTTGTTAAGTACGTTGAAAACTTCCATGCGAAGCTGCACGCGAGTTCGCTCTGTGATCGTGATGTTCTTCATCAGTCCAGCGTCCCAATTGAAGTACATTGGTCCATTGATAAACGTGCGCGGCAGATTCCCCGTCTGACCTGGTTGGGCCCTGAAGAAAACCTGGCCCGGGAAACTGGCCGTCGGAGTCAATCCGAGATTCCCGCCAGTCGCCGTACCGTCAGGAGCAATCACAGCAGGATTGATAAAGTAGACCCTGCCGTTCTGGTGGAAGATCCCAACCAGGTCCTTGATTTGGTCTGTTGTCAGACTCGAGTTTGCGGTCTGACGAGTTGACCGGCCGGCTCGATTTAGCGTTCCGGTAAGGTCTCTGACCGAGATCGGCGCTCCCGAGCTGACATTAATCAACGAAGCGATCTGAAATCCACCGAATATCCGCTCCAGCGCTCCACCCTCATTTAGGAATTGCTTTCCTTTTCCGAAGGGCAGTTCATAGATCGCGTTGATGTTGAGCGAATGCGTCCGGTCATAGTCTGTGCGGGCATAATCCAGCTGCTTGTTGTTGTTGTCGAGATAAGGATCAAAACGGGCTTGCCCGTCCGTTTCGATATCCGACAACGTCTTTTGGAACGTGTAGTTTGCCTGGAAGCTAAGCCCTCGTGTGAAGCGGCGACGAATCTCCGCCTGCAATGCGTTGTAACGATAGCGGCCGCCGTTGACCAGCAAGTCTACGGGACCGGCCAGGAAGTTAGGCCGGAAACTGATCCCCTGATTTGTCGTGGGATCGAAATCCAAACCGTTTTGAATGTAGATGAGCGCCAGGTCAGCGGGTGTACCGTTGATGATTGGCGTTGTCACAGCGGCGTTGTTAAGGAAGGCACCGAAAGGCAGCTGATTGAACGCCGGCAAGGGCTGACTTCCCGGAATCAGCGGATTGAAGGCGGCGTTAGTACATCGCTGCAAAGGATCTCCCGCGCCCGGAAGCGTGGCACCCTGAAGCCGGCAGTTGTTTCGCGCCGTGATGAAGTCGGTAAGGAAGCCGCTCGCGTTGATGTCAATTTGGTTAAGATCGACTCCACGCACCATGCTGTTGCTGCGCCCACCGACGTAGCGAACTTCGATCGCCGTATCAAAGCCAATCTCACGTTGAACGCCGATGTTGAATTCATCGTTGCGCTGGACCTGAATATCCGGATCGACTGCAAACACGGTGTTGAAGGCAAAGCCGTTGTCGAGATTCGCCTCTGCAAACGTGATTGGGGGTGTTCTGAACGGAGGTAGTTGGAAAGCCGGCAACGAATTGAAGCGCGCGTTGATAGTCGGCGCTCCTCCCGCCAGTCCAGTCAAATCCAATCCCGCGTTACCGCGAGCAGCATTCAACGCTGACGTTACGTATTCATCGTTGACATAGCTACTGCGGAAGCCGCCACGAATTACGGTCCTACCCTCTCCGGGCATGAGCGCGTTCAGGAATCCATTCTTGAACTCCGGTGTGTAGGCAAAGCTCACTATTGGGCCAAAGTTATTCTTGTCCGTGTTGTAGAAACGACCACCCGGATCTCCGGTGTTGGTTCCGACCAATCCGTAGCTGCCGTTCTGGTCCATGATCGCATCGACAATATTGCTCCCGGCCGGAATGATCGGTTCGAGGAAAACTCGATCCGGGTTCCGCAACGGAGTGAAGATGTCGTATCTGAGACCCAGGTTGAGAGAGAGTCTTG
>JANNON010000371.1:0-4468 GCA_031399105.1 Blastocatellia bacterium
CGAGGACGGACGGCTGGTCGGCCCCAAACACGGGATAGCGGGCAGGCGTCACGCCTCCGCGTAGGCTGGGATCGATGGGCTCACCCACCTTAGGTTCCGTTGAGGGAAACGGCCAGTAATAGTGGGAAACGGTAACGGCCGAGGTGCTCGCATCTTTGAGGACGGCGCGTCCGGCCGTTTCAACCAGATCGAGACACGGAAACGCCAGCGTGCGCACGGCAGTGCCGGCGGCAGCGCTATAGCCTTTGGGGGCGATGGAGGGCGCAACTCCGTTGTTTAGGTCGGAAGGTCGAAGTAGCGCCCGCCCATAGATCCCCTGAATCGCAGATTGAATAGAGGGCGAGAGTTTGCCGGCGGATTCCGGCTTGTGACCTACCAGGTTCAGAGCGGCGGCGACCAGGTCGGCGCGAAGCAGAATCTCGTCGACATGCTTGGGAAACTCGCGCTCACCAAACCCATCTCCCATCCCGGCTGTCATGCTGGGAGTCGACGTGGAGAAGATCAGAAGTTCGACTGCCTCCACAAAGGCCGCAGTTTGGTTCGCCATCATCCTGGCCAGATTATCCTGCAGAAACGTGCGGATGAACTGTGAACCGAGGGGGTCCGTGCCAAGGGCGACACAGTGAACGCTGACACCTTTGAGTTGCTCAGAAACGGCCTGCAGAAAGTAGCCCTCAAGTACCAGATACGCCGCCTCCCGGTCGATCTTGTTCGACTTCACCTGCTGCGCCAGCTCCCTGGCCCAGTAAACAACTAGTGAAAACTGCCCGAATGCCTGCTGTGCCAGCGCGTCGTGAATGGTCGCGATGCGATCCGGCATGTCTGAAACATGCGCGGCGAAGTCCTTCGCTGCCTGTTGTAGTCGTTCCGGCGTGATGCCCGAGTAATGAGGCATTTTTTCCACCAGCTCACGCAATGACGGAGGGGGACCAGCGGAGCCTTCACGGAGCCATCCTTCACCCGATGGGCCGCCACTATACGCCACGTTGATCCGGGTGATGGCTGCGCGCAGAGTAGTGATCTCCAAACTCTTCTCCATGAATTCCTTGAGTGCGTCGATTTGCTTCAGAACCTCGGCGGTCATCTCGGTGAGTCGATCCAGCGATCGTTGCACCTCCACGAGCTGATCGCTGATCTTGTCGAGTTTTGCCACCAGATCCGGACCGCCCATCCCAATCACTTCCATGACTTTGCTAAACAGGTCGCCAGCGATTTTGCCGACAATTGCGCCGGCCACTTGTGTTCCTACCCATTTAGCAAGACTGCCGGCCGCAGCCCACGTTGCCGGGCTCAGTCCCAGACCAGGTTGAGAAGATGACGATTCGAGCGCAGGCTCCCCATTCGAGTGGGGCGTTGAGTGTTGATTTTCCAAGGGTGACCTCCAAGGGGTTCGTGAGCGTGAATTTGAGAGTTCGTCGCTATCAATGCGGCGGGCCCGCTCTAACATGAGAATTAATTTCACCAACTATGGCGCGGATTTCATTGACTATGAGAACCGACATACTACCGACAGAGTTTCTCGGTTCTCAGAGTTATTGAAATCGCTTGAGAGTAAATTATGGGAGATATCAGACCGCTTTACCATACAAAATGCTCTTCCCATCCCATTGTTAGTAGTGATTTCCGTCAAAATTACAGTAGTTGTTGAGTTCTAATTCTGGGCATGGACGATTAGTTGAGCCTCACTTGAGTTCAGAAGCATCTGGCCACAAGTCGATCTTTAGATTGTTCTCTCTGATCGAAACAAAGTGGACTTGCGATGCATCTGGATCCTCTTGGTCAAATAGCAGACTGACTTCAGCATGAACTTTAGTCGTTCGTTTCAGGACTCCTTCCTCTGTGGATACAATGACGTCCTCTACTATGTAGTCAGCATAAGAATAGTTCACTGTAAATGTCACATCTGCTGAGATTTCAAAGAGGGCTTCGTTCGGCTCAACAGATATCGCCAACACCTCTTCCAAGTCGACTTCTTTGACCTCTGTATCACTTACATCGCTTTCGGCTTCATCCAAATAGATGAAGATTCCTTCAAACTCTTCTTTAAGGTTTTCAAGAATCTCTCCCTTGAATTTTTCAAACAAGTCGATTGCAAAAGCATATAGCTGTTCAGCCTGTCTGGCCGCCAAATCCAAGAGCTCATCGAGTGTAGTGAGTGAGATGAGGTCATTGGAACCTTCGCAAGAGTCAATGAACCCCTTGTCGTTGCTAATGACATAAATTCGATTGTTTGTTTGCTGACACCATTGCCGGATGGCGGCTAATGCAAAAGCATCTGGGAATTCGGACTTCTTGGATGCCATATGAAATGGCGCCATCGAACCAAAATACTGATCAAACACTTCGTTGATCCTGACTGTGTCGACAGGGATGACATCAGCCCGTGCATCGATTATGAAGGTTTCAAAAGTAGCCTGGCCGGCTTGCCTTAAAGGCTGAGGATCAAGATTCCGCTGAATAGGCTGAAACGGAGGGGCAGGTAACTTGGAAAGATGTTGTACTGCCCTTTCTTTGCTTACTTTCTTTAGGATGCCGAGCGCCTCATCTATGCGAGAAACTATATGCGCCTCAATCTCTTTACGAGTGATCTGAGTTAGATGAACTATGGCAGTTCCTTCCTGAACTAGCGAAATCAACTTTTTGAAGGATCGGGATTGAAAGTCGAAATTGTTTCGCTCAAAGACCTCGGTGTCCAGGAAGACATGTGGCGTTTCCATATAAGGACTATAAGTAGTGCGACGTCTACAAGCAATAGAAGCAGTAGCTCGATGGAACGTACATGATCATTCGCATCGGCGGTGATTCTCGGCCGTCAACTGCGTGAAACAGGATGTGAAACTAACAACTCCGGTTTTTGTCGAGAAAGCGAAGATGTAATTGCTCGTGAGTTTTCTGAGCATTGTCAACTTCCTATTGAGCAACCGATTTCAGAACCAGAAAGGTAAGATTTCAAGCCCGACGATGTTTCAAGCCTGACTATTGGCAACGGGCTTTCCACTGTGCTATATGGAGGCTGATTCTTACTTCACAACTCAAGAGGTGTTCATATGGCTCAATGTGGTCAATGCCAAGGAAGCGGGGAGATCTCCTGCATTCAGTGTTATGGATCCGGTAAGCACGGATCAGGCGAAGGCAACTGTGCGCATTGCGGAGGTTCTGGAACCCAGACATGCCCGGTCTGCGGGGGTAGTGGGCAAACTGATGATGACTAGGGTTTAGATGCTGGACTCGTATGCTTCCAAATCCTTACAAGAGGCGGGCGAGTACGTCGGCAGATAGGCGTAATGGCCGAGCAAAATCGGTCCACTGATCACTGTCAAAGCCTTTCATAAGTGTCTTTACTTTTAAGGGCCAGCCAAATTGTGCAGCGATCTGCCTACATGCCTCGATATCTGGTTGCAATAGATCTTGTGAGCCAGTTTGCTCTGAGAGTATGTTTGCGTCCGTCGACGTGTCTACGACTGAAAGTTCAACCCTGCAATCTGATTCTTGCTGGTCAAGGAAAGCTCTTAAATGGGTTAGAAAACTCATCAACGCACGATATGCTCCAGGCGTTTTCGGTCTGCAAATAAGATTGTACTTCTCCTCGTTTTCAGCATTGAGGCTCACCTGAACCAAGTCGAATTGGCGCACGAAGTCAACCTGAGGATAACGCGAATAAAACGTTCCACTTGTATTGATTGCAAGTAACGTCCCCGCCGGCAGCAACGAACGAATGCGGGGCGCGGTTTCCACCACGACGTTGTACCTAAGAAGTGGTTCCCCAATCCCGCAATAGTAGACTTCAGTCAGCCTTTCTTTGAGAGGATACCGCTGGACGGCCGCAACGATCTCATCAGCGCTCGGCATGCTGCCAGTTTTTAGATCAAACCCGTAGAATTCATCTCCTGTGAAATCAACACAGAAAAAGCACGCGTTTGGGCATGCATGCACCACGTTGATGAACATGCGGTGAGAGTGCCCAGGCATGGAGTAAACGATGTCCATCTCAACCACGAAGCGAAATATACTTGTCCTTTAAAAGGTCATAATAGGGCTGATGTGTGATCTTGAAAGTTTCCTTTTCCGCGGCACCAGCCAGAAAACAATTGTCGTAATGAAGTCGCGTACTCGCTTTCTTCAACTCACCAACCGCCAAAAAGACTCGGTCGTTAACTTGTCGAGCGTCGACACTGGAGGCAAAATACAAAAGTGCGGTAGCTTGGACCTCATCAATAGTCATCTCCTTCTGGTTGGCATGAAAAAGGATCTTCGAACACGCAATTACTAGCATTTCCGCGGCGTCGACATTTGGGATGCGGAGTTTATGTCGTGGAAAGCGACTAATAAAGTCAATGCCCTTATGACGCGCTTGAAGTCGGGAAAGGAACTCATCGAGGTCCCGTCCTTTTGATCCAACAGCAAACCACAGGACTGGTTTTCCTTCTTTTTCATTCCACTGGAGTGGCTTATTTAGCTTTTCCAAAGG